>DIUI01000121.1 GCA_002428215.1 Prolixibacteraceae bacterium UBA6162 | reverse complement strand
ACACCCTTGGGCGGCGGTATATTTAAAGTTGAGCTTTTTATCGACAATACAGGTGCGCTTCCATATCCTACTTCAATGGGGCAGCGCAACGAACAACCGGCTCCATTGGTTCTGATATTGGAGGGTAGCGATATAGAGATTCTTGAAGGACAAAAGCGCACACCCATCGACCATATCGGGAGCAATCAGATTCACAAGCAAACCTTCCTGTTGAAAGCGGGTAAAGCGGGGAGCTTGAAAGTATCGCTTACCGGGCCAGCCATTAAGAATCAAACCAAACAGATCTCTCTATAGAGTTAATCTACCATTGTCGCACCACAAAAATTCAAACAAATGACCAGAAAATATTCCTATAAGCATACCTTGGTTTTGTTGCTGCTGTTCCTTTCGCAAACTCTTGCAGCAAACTTTCCGGGGAAAATTACCGTACCCCTCCGGTTCGATTTTTACTATACCTACGAGGAGATGAACCAGGCAATGGAGGCGCTGCACAAGGCATACCCCAAACTTACCAAATTCGAACCGGTGGGTAAGAGCGAAGAGGGACGCGATATTTATGCACTTACCATCCACAACCCAGCCACGGGCCCAGAACTCGAAAAACCAGGAGTATATGTTGATGGAAACATTCACGGCAATGAATTGCAGGCCGGTGAAGTGTGCCTCTACTATGCCAATATGCTACTTACAAAATATGGCGAAAACGAAAGAATCACCAAGGCTGTAGATAAAAATGTACACTACATTATACCGGTTGTGAACGTTGATGGCAGAGCACGTTTTTTTATGGATGCCAATACGCCCAGTACGAACAGGACCATCCGACTGCCCAAAGACGACGACAGAGACGGACTATTTGATGAAGACCTTTACGACGATCTCGACGGCGACGGAAGTATTACGCAGATGCGCATCCGTGATCCTTTTGGACAATGGAAAACCGACCCCAAGGAGCCAAGGCTTATGGTACGTGTTGAGCCGGGAGAGAAAGGAGAATGGACCCTGCTCGGAAGCGAAGGCATCGACAACGATGGCGATGGTCGTGTTAACGAAGACGTGGAGGGATATGTCGATCCCAATCGAAACTGGGGATACCGATGGTATCCCAGATATGTTGAGCGGGGAGCCGGTTATTATCCGTTTTCAGGTGTGGGACTGAAAGCTCTGTCAGAGTGGATGCTGGCCCGACCCAACATCATTATGGTATTTGCATTTCATAATACAGGGGGTATGTGGCTTCGGGGCCCTGCCAGCCAGGATGAGACGCTTGACCCCAAAGATTTGTCGCTTTACGACTACCTCGGTGAGCATGCCGAGAAGATTACTCCAGGATACCGCTATATGCCCTCATGGCAGCTGTATCCCACGTATGGCGACTTTGGTGAATTCACATATAACCTCTTAGGAGCTTATTCATTTATAGGTGAACTCTTCATGGTAAGTCAGGAGACCTATAGGAAAGACATTACAAAACCGACTGCCGACCGTGACGAGGCGAACCGCGAGCGAATGAAGTTCAACGATTTCTTAGGACTTGGCGAGATGTATAAACCATGGACTCCTTTCAATCATCCACAATTTGGTGAAATCGAAATCGGAGGCTGGCTGAAAATGACCACCCGGCTATCACTGCCCTTTATGTTGCCCGAACTGGTGCACCGAAACGCTGCTGTAATTCTGCTGGCCGCCGAAAATACTCCGGAAGTAGATTTAGAAGTGTTCGACGTTACCGAGATTGGCAAGAACCTCCACCGTCTCAGAATAAGACTCCAAAACAATAAGGCTATGCCCACTATGACAGCCCAGGCGGCAAATACAAAACTCTATCCACGCGACCAGCTTACCGTAAAAGGAGCTAAGGTTATAGCCTCGGGCAGAATAACCGACCTGTTGTTCAACAAAGTTTCGTATAAGGAGCACCGTCCGGAAATACAATTCCTGACAGTACCAGGCTTTGGCAAAGAGGAATTTGAGTTTATCGTTGAGGGTAAAGGTGAACTCTCCATTGAATACAGTTCTCAAAAAGGAGGGAAAGCTTCGAAAAAAATCAAACTGTAACAATATTTTGATGTGTTAAAAAGGGACCGATTCCAACACAGAATCGGTCCCTTTTCTTTTGTTTTGGCTACCTTTACAGAGGTTTCCTCAGGAGCATCTGCAATCCGGAACAGTAATCCTATTATGGACCCAACTTTGTGAGCCGGATAATACTCCTTAAGGACTCCCATATTTGAAATTATTGCTTTCCGCATGAAGAAGATCCTGTTTTTTTTGCTCACACTCCTGTCTGTTCAACCTCTGTTTGCGCAAAAGGTTGGCCTTGTGCTTAGCGGAGGCGGAGCAAGAGGGCTGGCTCACATAGGTGTGATCAAAGTCCTGGAAGCCAACAACATTCCAATCGATTACATTACCGGCACTTCTATGGGTGCCATTGTGGGCGGATTGTATGCTGCAGGATATACCACCGACGAAATGGAAGATCTCTTCAGGTCAGACGATTTCTATTTCTGGTCGACCGGTATAATACAGAAAGAGTACCGTTATTTTTTCAAACAGCGGGAGGAGAATCCGCAGTGGATTAAACTTAAAATGGAGCGCAGGGATGATCGTCTTAAGATATTGCCTCCAACCAATATTATTCCTCAATGGCAAATGGACTTTGCCTTTATGGAGATGATGGCGACCACCAATGCCATCTCCCGTAGCAATTTCGACAATCTTTTTGTCCCCTTCAGGTGTGTTGCAACAGAGGTGTTTACCAACACAGCCGTTGTTTTGGGAGAAGGAGATCTTGGAGAGGCTATCAGAGCCTCAATGACCTTTCCATTCGTCTTTCGGCCTATATCCATCAATGGAATGCTCCTGTTTGATGGAGGCATCGTTAACAACTTCCCCTCCGATGTAATGATGGAAACATTTCAACCCGATATAATTATCGGGCATAAAGTTGCCGACGACCCACGCTTTGCTGAAGATGATGATATCATCAGGCAAATAACCAATATGATTCAAAGGCCTACCAATTATGAAATCCCCAGCGAATTGGGCATATTGCTTGAAACCCAGCTATCCAATGTGGGCATCCTTGACTTTCAGAAACTCGACTATATTGTTGAGCAGGGAGCTGCCACTACCTATCCTGTAATTGCTGAATTGCGTCGCAGAATCCAGAGAAGGATAACTCCCGAAGAGCTAATGCTAAGACGCGAAGCTTTTAACAACCAAAAACCAGCCTTGTTGTTTCAGAACATTCAGCTCGAAGGCATAAGCGATCCGCTTCAGCATCGCTTCATTATCAATTCAATCCGGCGAAACAAGAGCATTTTTACAATCGATGCCTTCAAACAGGAATATTTTAAGCTTATAGCCGACGAGCAGATAAAATCAATGCGTCCTGTTGCCATGTACAACAGAGAGTCGGGCTACTTCGATGTTCATCTCATCGTTGAACCTGAAAAGAGTTCAGAAATAACCGTGGGCGGAAATGTATCCACAAAACCTATCAATTTGGGGTTTGTTAGTTTCGACTACAGAATGTTTAACAACCGTTCTTATACCCTCAACTCCAACCTCTATTTTGGACGATTCTACAGTTCGTTTAAAATAGGCGGCAGAGTCGATTTTCCATCAGAGTTGCAATTCTATCTGGCATCGCACCTTACCTACAACCGGTGGGATTTTTACGTCTCGAGCAATGAATTGTTTTTCGAAGATGTTGCACCCCCCTTCATTATTCAAAATGAGAGCAACTTCAGGAATGAAATCGGTTTTCCACTGGGGTTGCATGAAAAACTGACAGCAGGTTTGGCATGGGCAGGCTCACGCGATGAATATTATCAGTCGGAGCGATTTACGGTCGGAGAAACTGTAGACCGCACAGATTTTAATGCCGCCGTTTCACACCTCGAGTACGAACGCAATTCCCAGAACGACAGGCAGTATGCAACTGAGGGAATGCACCGTAAAGCCGGGCTTCGTTACATCGCAGGTCGTGAACGCTATATCCCCGGAATGTCCAACTCCCAGATAAGCTCGAGGCACAGCCACAGCTATCTGCTATTCAATCTTTTATCAGACAGGTACTGGGTTGCCAACGGCTCATTTACGGTTGGTACCCATTTTGAAGCTGCGTTTAGCAACAAAAAGTATTTTACCCATCATGCAGTTTCTTTGCTCACTGCACCGGGGTTCTATCCTACCCCACACAGTAAGGCAATGTATATAAGTAACTTTCATGCCAACAACTTCATTGCGGGAGGTGTAAAAGGCATTTATCATATCAACAACTCACTGCATACCAGGCTGGAGGCCTATGCATTTGCTCCAATTTATGAAGCAATAAAATTACCCGACAACCGGTCGGCAAAAAGCGAAACGATTTTTACATCGGTATATTGGCAAGGAATGGCTGCTCTCGTATACGAGACAGGTTTGGGACCGGCAAGTTTAACGGTAAACTACTACGATAAAGTAAACACCCAATGGTACGTAACGCTCAATTTTGGATACATCCTTTTTAACAAAAGGGGATTTTAAAAGGTCGTTGGGCTATAGTCTCTGTCAGTGAATTAACTGTCCGCACTCATTTCTGACGAGTTTGTTTGGCGCAACTTGTCGTAAAATTATAAGCTATTGTCGCCGCTGAGATGCCTTAACCCAATCTACCCGAAAATTAACCGGTAATTGCTGAACAGGAAGATCCGAAACCACGATTCCCGCGAGATTAATATGTGTGCCTCCGGTTAACTCAGCCATTGAGCTGCGTAATATTTCCACTCCGTTGATCATGAAACGGATATGTCCATTCGCCCATTCTATTCCGAAGATATACCATTGGTTGCGCTTCAAGTGGCCTATGTCGATGCCTTCAAAAACGGTTTCTCCAGAAGCAGAATTGCGGACTATGCCCATTCTGTTCTGCGGACCCATTTCAAGCAAATGGATGCGCGGAGTTGGCATTTCACCGGCCAGATAGCAGACCTGAGCAACCTCTTTTACCGGTTGAAAAAATATTTTGGCTTCGAACAAACCACCTTGCTGGCTAAATCCTTGGTACGTTGAGAGGGTATCTGAGCTATAGTTAAATTCAGTGGGAACCAAACCGGCATTGGGATTCCAGCGGTAAGAATTATATCGGCCGCTCTTAACCTGAATCAACAGATTCTTGTTTTCGATCAGGGTATTGGCTCCACCCGTGTAAGCTTGCAAATCACCGGGTTGCGAGAATTGAATCCCACTCATTTGCTGCGCCCACTTTTGATTTGCAGTCCATTTTGAACCATCGATCTTTGGTAATTCAAAGTTGTCGAAAAACCGCTCCTCCCACGCAAGTATATCGGAGAAAACAGTGCTCCCGTCGTATTTTAAAACCAAAGCAACTTCAGGACTTTTTTTCAGTTGTTCGTATCGTTGCAACCTGGCATAAGCATTAGAGGATTGCCATTTATTTTTATCCAGCAAATAAGCCTTTTCCTTTAAAAAATCAGTGGTGGAGATAATCGTCTTGAGTTCAACGAAGCGCTTTAAGGAGAAGGAGTCACGGGTATCAAGGTAATTGATATAGAGTTTAGACTTCTCAAACTTTAAATAAAATTTTACATCGGAGTCTGACTGCAAGGTTTTAAATTGATGGAATTTTTTCTGAGTTTCACTTTTTTCAAGTTTTTTCTTGTCCTGTAACCAGGCCACCCGCTCTTTAAACTCGGTTGAGGCGGTAAGCTCCATCAACTCCTGATACCTTTTAGGCTTATGACTGCCACTTACTTCGCGGTAGTTGCGAAGTTCAGTACTCTTTTCGAAATCGAAATATTGCCTGATATCGCCGTTTTTTTCCAATTTTCCCAGCGACTCGAGAGCCTCAGCGTTCTTCTCAGGCATATTTTTGAGGGTAACATATTGCTGCAAAATAGGAGAATTGGTCATGGCCGTATGCTTCATGAGCACCTCTGACTCGTGCAGTGCAAGATAATCAGAGAACGCTTTCTCATTGCGCAATGCCTTTAGTTCTGTCAAATGCTGATCTTCAGACGATCCGGCAAATTTCTGCAACTCAATTTCTCGCTTTTCCCGTGCATAGTCACCATGTTTTACGTAATCCTGCAGCGCATAAAATGCAGCCATCTTTTCGGCATCTTTAAGCTCCAGAAACCTTTTTAAATCGCGACTGCTCTCCACCTTAAGGTAATTTCGGATAGCACTGCTCTTTTCCAGCTTTTTGAATTCAGCCTCCTGCTGATGAATATTGCTTCCCTTATAAACGCGTTGTTCGAGGGTGCGCTTTTCTTGAGCAGGTTCTCCGGACTTTACCCAAAGTTCGAGTTCACGATACTCTGTAAGCTGTGGAGCAGCAAGTGCAGCAAGATAGTCTTTGTATTTGTTCAGCAAGGAGTTACGCTCCGATTCTACCAGCTCGGTGCGTTTAATTTTACCCCGAAGCTGCAGGAAAAAGATTTGAATAGACATATCAGTCAGCAGGTTATTTAACGTCCAAAATTAACAAAATTACTGCGCAGTATTATTCTAACAAAGTAACTGCCACTCCGACTGGAAAAAATTGTGCAACGGCTGCCACGTTATCTAATTCTTGATATGGTCACTTGATATCGACAGCTGCAGAATTTGCTCTTATTTCAAATCCATTTTTTGATACCGAACAACCCGCCAACGATTAAAATATTTATATACTTTCGAATCATAATTTCGTCTGTACCTATGAGCGTATTTTCCAACTGTACCAAAAAACTGTATGTTGCAACAATGGTTTTTTTAATGACTGCAATTCAGACCCCTTCCCTTTATGCCGGTAATGGCAGCGACCTCCCAACCATTATTGTAGCCAATCCAACAGCACGAAACATAGAGATTCTGCATTTTCTTACCTCCAAAAAGATTTTAAACATCGATCTCAATAAGGTCCAAATCGTAGGGGTTTATCATACACAACAGGCCTACGATTTCTCCGAAAGCGCCTCCTTTATAAAGCAGAACCAACTGTCGTGGATTACCCTGCAACCAATCAGCGAGAACCTTACGGCCGAATCGGTCTTTGCTGAAAATGAGTGCACCCCGGTTTTCCGGGATCTGTTTAATCGTTCGGTCGCCACTTTTTTCTTTGGTGGTCCCGATATACAGCCGGAACTCTACGGAGAATCAAACCTCTATTCGGTTGTTACCGATCCGTTCAGGCACCTATTAGAAGTTTCATTAAGTTTTCATCTCACAGGCAGCAGCAGGAATCCTGATTTTAGACCTTTTCTCGAAGACCGGCCCAATTATCTTGTTACCGGATTTTGCCTCGGAATGCAAACCATGAATGTAGCAGCAGGGGGTTCATTATGGCAGGATATTCCGGCGCAGATTTACCAGAAGTATTCACCGGAAGAGACACTTGAAACCGACCGGAACAACCTTCACCGGAATTACTGGCAGTTGGTATCAGACGATCCTCAATTGATGACAATTAATCTGCACTCCATCCGCTTTACCGATCACCCGTTTTTTCGGAAGAGGATAAAAACCGGAAAAAGTGCAAAACCACTTATATACAGCAGCCACCACCAGTCGATGAAAGATTTGGGGCTGGGTTTTGAAGTGACGGCGCTTTCGGACGACAGAAAGATTGTGGAGGCCTTTGTTCACAGTAATTACCCCAATGTGTTTGCCGTGCAGTTTCACCCCGAAGTTCCGGCACTTTATGAAGACCGTGAAGCTTTGAAATTTGCTCCCGGCGACGATGCCAGAACCATGCACCAGATACTTGGTCGCCGGAGTGTGCGATTTCATACAAGATATTGGAAACACATCTCAGATATCATTTCCAACCTTATAAAGGAATAACCAAAATCGTGCTGATTTTTTGTACTTTTGCGCCCTGAATTACCAGGCCTCGATGAATTTTACAGAAGAATTAGAACGACGGCGCACTTTCGCCATAGTAAGCCACCCGGATGCAGGAAAAACCACCCTTACCGAGAAGCTTCTGCTTTTTGGAGGAGCCATCAGGGTCGCCGGTGCAGTAAAGAGCAACAAAATAAAAAAATCGGCAACCTCCGATTTCATGGAGATTGAGCGGCAACGTGGTATCTCTGTAGCCACCTCTGTAATGGGGTTCGAATACAGCGGATATAAGGTAAACATACTCGATACACCCGGGCACCAGGATTTTCAGGAAGACACCTTTCGTACACTTACGGCAGTCGACAGTGTAATCATTGTGGTAGATGCTGCCAAGGGAGTGGAACCACAAACCGAGAAACTGATGAATGTATGCCGCATGCGACATACACCAGTGATAGTTTTTATCAATAAAATGGACCGCCCGGCCAATGACACTTTTACCCTGCTTGATGATCTGGAGAGGCAACTCAACATCAAAGTTCGGCCTCTGAGCTGGCCCATCGGAAGCGGAGAAAACTTCCGGGGTGTGTATAATCTATTTACCCAAAGTCTGCATCTTTTCAATCCCGACATTCAGGAAATACAGCCGGGGTTAGAGTTTAGCGACTTATCCGACAATCAATTAAACGAACTTCTTGGACGACAGGCAGATATTTTGCGCGAAGAAGTGGAACTTATAGAGGGCGTTTATCCGGATTTCGACCAGCAAGAATACTTAACAGGTGAGTTAGCTCCCGTATTTTTTGGAAGTGCACTGTACAATTTCGGGGTGCAGGAACTCCTCGACACTTTCGTTAAGATTGCCCCTTCGCCCCTGGCAAGCACAACCGAAGAGCGTATTGTGCAGCCCGACGAACCGGCCTTTTCAGGTTTTGTATTTAAAATTCATGCCAATATAGACCCCAACCACCGAAGCAGGATTGCGTTTGTAAAAATTTGTTCAGGTCATTTTCAGCGCAACAAGTTCTATACCCATGTACGTACCAACAAATCCCTCCGGATTTCGAGTCCAACGGCCTTTATGGCATCACAAAAGGAGATTATTGAAGAGGCTTTCCCCGGCGATATCATAGGGGTGCCGGATACAGGTAACCTGATTATAGGAGACACACTCACCGAAGGAGAAATGATCCATTTCAAAGGCCTTCCAAGCTTTTCGCCGGAGCTCTTCCGGTACATCGAAAATGCAGATCCGTTAAAGTCGAAACAACTTGCCAAAGGCGTCGACCATCTGATGGACGAAGGTGTTGCCCAGTTGTTCATCAGTCAGTTCAATGGCCGTAAAATAATTGGCACAGTTGGTCAGCTGCAATTCGAAGTTATCCAGTACCGTCTTGAGCATGAATATGGCGCGAAATGTCGCTTTGATCCCTTATCTATGTACAAAGCGTGCTGGATTGAATCGTCGGACCCCAAAATTCTTAGTGAGTTCAAAAAGCGTAAGTATCAGAAAATGGCCGTCGACAAGCGTGGCAGGGATGTATTTATGGCCGATTCTTCCTTTATTCTGCAAATGGCACAGGATGAATTCAAGGAAATTAAGTTTCATTTTACCTCGGAATTTTAACCGGCAAACGGTTAATAGTATACTTTTGTGGTAATAGCTTCTGTATACTTAATTCGGTGGAATATGCAGATTAATCAATGTTTTGATACCTGTTTCCAACCTTCATTATTTTGCCCCGGATACAACATAGTGTGTAATTTAAGTGCCTTCCGCCACATTTTCTTGAATTCTATTCAAATATTGCTTGTATGATGACTCTGCAAAGTTTTTACGAAAGTGGAATCTTTACCTACGTGCTGCTGCCTCTGATGATTTTCCTTGCGAGGATCTTGGATGTTACCATTGGAACCATGCGTATAGTTATGGTGGCCAAGGGACAAAAATTCTGGGCACCGTTGCTGGGGTTCTTCGAAGTTTTAATCTGGATTATTACCATGACCAAGGTTATTCAGAATCTTGATAATTGGATGGCTTACGTAGGTTATGCAGGCGGATTTGCAACAGGTAACTGGGTAGGGTTAATTCTCGAAGAGAAGTTGGCTATGGGTATTCTTAAAATTCAAATCATCACCCGAAAAGAGGCTACGCAATTGATTTCGGCCCTAAAGGATGCAGGATATGGCATTACCCATCACGATGCCCACGGTGCCAATGGCATTGTAAGCATTATCCACACCATTGTTAAGCGCAACGATTTGCACAATGTAGAGGAGATAATTCGAACTTATAATCCAAAAGCATTTTACTCTACCGAAGAAATAAAATTCGTAAGCCAGGGTGTTTTCCCCATCAACAAAGTCAGGCGATGGCGCAAGGGAAAGTAGTTTTTTGGTCCTTGCTCAGAGTGGTTCCTAAATTTTTGCCCGGCCCAAATAAAAATTCATATAAAAAGGCACCTGCCCATGCCGTGCTTACCGGCACCGGAATCGAAACAATATTGAAAATGCATTGTTAGAATTAGCGGTAAAAGTTGATCTTTTACAATTTTATAACATGATGCAAATTTGATAGAGGGTATGAAAAATTTTCTGATAGTAGGAATAGGGTCAGCCGTTGGTCAAAAAATTGCCGATGGCTTGCTTAGCAATCAACATGCGGTATATGCAACGGCACGCAATGCCCCTGCACTTTCCAATAAAATCCATTTGCTTGAAACCGACCCTCTCAAGGGTGAACTAAGCAGCAGTTTCCTGCCCGATCAACTCGACGGCATGGTTTATCTTCCGGGTACGATAAATCTTAAACCGTTCAGGTCACTGAAAATGGAGGATTTCCAAAATGATTTGGATGTAAACTTTCTCGGGGCTGTGCGCACTCTTCAATGGGCACTGCCAAAGTTAAAAGAAGGCAGCAGCGTTGTACTCTTCTCTACAGTTGCTGTTGCCCGGGGCATGGCTTTTCATGCGTCGATAGCTGCTTCGAAAGGGGCTGTAGAAGGATTTGGCAAAGCACTTGCGGCTGAGCTTGCCCCAAAAATCAGAGTAAACATAGTTGCACCTTCACTCACCCAAACTCCACTTGCGGAACGCTTGCTGAACAGCGACGCAAAGATACAGGCTTCAGCCGACCGTCATCCGCTCAAGAAAATCGGCACACCCGGCGATATTGCGGCCACCGCCCTCTTTCTGCTTTCCGAGGCCTCACAATGGATTACAGGTCAGGTGCTCCATGTCGACGGCGGACTTTCTGCAATTTAGTGAACTCATATACTTGATGCATTGAAAAATCTATTGAAAATAACTCCAATCCTACTGTTACTGCTTTATCCAGCAGTGGCAAACGCACAATCACCAGAGGCCTTTTACCAGCGCTCTGTTCAAACCAATCAAACAGCTATGTGGATATTGGGGAGCTGGGCCATAGGCAATATGTTGGTTGGAGGAGTCCAGATGGGCAGGACTGAGGGAAGTCAGCACTATCTGCACCAGATGAATCTTATGTGGAACAGCGTGAACCTGGGTATTGCGGCCTATGCTCTAATTGCGGGACCACCACCTTTTACGGAAGCTCTTGAGACATTGATTTCGCAACATCAAAAAACTGAGCGGCTCTACATTATCAATTCAGGCCTTGATCTAATATACATGGGAACAGGTGGCTATCTAATCCACCGTTCGAAAAAATCGCTGGAAAAAAGTGACCTTCTCAAAGGATATGGGCAATCGCTTATACTTCAGGGTGGGTTTTTACTGATTTTCGATACCGCACTCTGGGCACTTCAGAGAAATACAAGACTTGATTTTCTGAATCAAATCTCCATTGGCAGCGTACCAGGCATATCCGGTCTCGGATTGGTGTACAGTTTTTAGTGACCCGAAGTCACATCCCGGGCATCCACCCCTAAAAGGTCATAGTCTTCGGCAGATACTATGCGCACTTCCACAAAATCACCTGGTTTTAAATTTTGTTTGCTGGTAAAAATAACCTCCCCATCCACCTCGGGAGAATCGAACCGGGTTCTTCCAACAAACTTATCCTGCTCTGCACGGTCAACAATTACCTGAAATTTGAGACCAATTTTATCCTCATTCAACTCCAGGGAAATCGATTGCTGAAGCGCCATTATTTCATCGGCACGTTGCTGTTTGACCTCCTCCGGAACATCATCGGCATAATGTTTATGCGCATAAGTGCCCTCCTCGTGCGAATAGGGAAAAACTCCCAATCGCTCAAAACGGGTCTCCTTAATAAACTCCTTCAGCACTTCGAAGTCGGCTTCCGTTTCACCGGGATAACCAACCAGCATAGTTGTTCGAAGGGCTACTCCTGGCACTTCCTTTTTAACCCGGTCTATCAACTGCTCGGTCTCTGTTCGGGTTACGTGTCGCAGCATTCGCTGCAAAACCGGATCCGCAATATGCTGGAGCGGCATGTCGAGATATCGACAAACTTTCTTGTTTTCGCGCATCACCGGCAGAATATCGAAGGGAAACCTCGAAGGATATAGGTAGTGGAGTCTAATCCATTCGATGCTATCGACGGCTGAAACTGCCGTTACCAAATCTGCGAGTCTATTCTTACCGTACAAATCAATCCCATAATAGGATAGATCCTGAGCAATGATAAGCAG
>DIUI01000110.1 GCA_002428215.1 Prolixibacteraceae bacterium UBA6162 | reverse complement strand
TATCACCGGTAAAGGGATTGGCGTATAGCACATCGAGCTGATTCTGGCGGCGGTTCATGCGCATAACAACAAGATCTGATGCATCGGGAGTCCATTTCAGCCGGGGAACATAGATATCAGTTTCGGTCCCAATATCGGTTTTAATGGTAGTTCTGGAGCGAATTTCATAGACCAGAACCTGAACCTCCGAGTTTTTTTCACCAGCCTTTGGATATTTGAAGGTTTCGTTGTGCGGATACAGGGCGTATTCGTCGAAGGCAGGTTTGTCTCCCCGGAACATAGTCATTCCAAATTCCTTTACATCAGATTCGTCGA
Organism: Prolixibacteraceae bacterium UBA6162; assembly: GCA_002428215.1. Next base: position 11,956 of record DIUI01000110.1, on the reverse strand, counting down.
AGCGAATGAAAGCCAGGAATTTACTGTCGGGCGACCATTCAAATGCCTTGTGGAATCCAAACTCTTCTTCATACACCCAATCGGGGATTCCGTTCAAAATCTCATTCTTTTTTCCATCATAAGTAATTTGGGTTTCGGTGCCAAATCGCAAACTTTTGATGAAAATATTGTTGTCGCGAACATAGGCAACACGCTCTCCATCGGGCGAAAAGGTAGCCACTTGCTGCCGTCCGTTATCGGATAAAGGAAGAAGTTCGGAAGTTGTTATATTCCAGACATAATATGCCGCTGTGAAGGAGTGTCTGTAGATCGATTGCACATCGGTCGTAAGCAGGATTTTGGATTCATCGCTGCTGAACTCATAATTGCTGAACCTCGAAATAGGGGCTCCCTGCACAGTCGACAGATCAAAAACAACCGATACCTTTTGTCCGGTTTGGTAACTGTAACGAACAACCTGGTTCCCGTTTTCCATCACCGTAAAGTGATTGCCATCGTTCATTGACCGCAATCCCATAACCGACCTTTGAGTGAAAGTACCTTTAGAAAAAAGATCGTCGAGTGTTATTTGATTTTGGGCCACCGACAAGAAGGATGACATGAACAGCAGTAAAAAGAATCTGACAAAAAGCATAGTCGTGGTATTAATGATTCAAGACAATTGTGGTAAGACTTTGAAACTTCCTTTCGGTAAGCGTCTGCTAAAATAAGAAATTCGGTTTTAAACGGGCCTAAAGTTCTTCTATTTTCGGGGGATTGGTGCATCCTTTCGGTTGCCTGCCGCCATTTGTTGGCCAATTCCCGACCTACATTTAACAGAGTGGTATAAAAGCTTTAACAGAATAAGCTGATTCGTGTTAAAGTATTATCTTTGCAGCTCGAATTTTTCAGGTGCAACAGCGTATGGTAAAGATAAAATTTCCCGACAACACAATCCGGGAGTTTGAATCGGGAATAACCGGGATTCAGATTGCAGAGTCAATTTCAAACCGGCTGGCCAAAGAGGTACTCGCAGTATCGGTCGATGGTGAGGTGTGGGATTTAACCCGTCCTATCACCCGTGATGCTGCTGTTAAGCTGCACACCTGGGACGATCGGGAGGGAAAAGATACTTTCTGGCACTCATCGGCGCATCTGATGGCCGAAGCCATTGAGAGTTTCTATCCCGGTACCAAATTTGGTATCGGCCCTACCGTTGAGAATGGATTCTATTACGATATTGATTTACCCGGTGGTCAGCAGCTCACTGAAAAGGATTTGGAGCGGGTAGAGAAAAAAATGCTCGAGTTGAGCCGTCAGAATGAATCTATTGTGCGGGCGCCCATTTCCAAGAGCGAAGCCCTTAAGTTATTTTCCGAGAAAGGCGATGAGCTAAAACTGGAGTTGATCAATGAACTCGAGGATGGTACCATTACGTTGTATAGTCAAGGGAATTTCACCGATTTGTGTCGCGGACCCCACCTTCCGAATGCTGGTTATATAAAGGCAATCAAACTGATGTCGATTGCCGGGGCATATTGGCGCGGCGACGAAAAAAATAAGATGCTTACCCGCGTGTATGGCATTACCTATCCCAAGCAAAAGTTACTCGAAGAGTATCTGGTTTTGCTCGAAGAAGCCCGCAAACGCGATCACCGGAAAATTGGAAAAGAACTGGAGCTTTTCACCTTCAGCGAAGCAGTAGGTCAGGGATTACCCCTCTGGTTGCCCAAAGGAGCTCAGCTTAGAACGCAGCTCGAAGATTTTCTGCGCAGGATTCAGAAACGTTTTGGTTACGATCAGGTAATCACTCCTCATATTGGCGATATTCAGTTGTACAAAACCTCGGGGCATTACGAAAAGTATGGCAAAGACTCCTTTCAGGAGATCCGCACACCTGCCGAGGGTGAGTCGTACCTGCTGAAGCCCATGAACTGCCCGCACCATTGCGAAATTTACAAATCCAAACCCCATAGCTACAAAGATCTGCCTGTGCGAATGGCCGAGTTTGGAACTGTTTACCGATACGAAATGAGCGGTGAGCTGCATGGCCTGACCCGTGTTCGTGGATTTACCCAGGATGATGCGCATATTTTCTGTAGACCCGATCAGCTTAAAGAGGAGTTTAAGAAGGTAATCGACATTGTATTCATAATATTCAAAGCCCTCGATTTTAAAGAGTACCGTGCCCAGATTTCATTGCGCGATATCAATAAACCTGAAAAGTACATCGGGAGTTCCGAAAATTGGGACAAAGCCGAACAGGCCATTATAGAAGCCTGCGAAGAAAAGGGACTTTCTACCGTAACCGAATTGGGGGAGGCTGCCTTTTATGGTCCTAAACTCGATTTTATGATCAAGGATGCACTCGGACGCAGCTGGCAGCTGGGTACAATTCAGGTTGACTACAATCTTCCCGAGCGGTTCCAACTCGAATACATTGGTGCCGATGATAAAAGACACAGACCTGTAATGATTCACCGTGCGCCCTTTGGCTCAATGGAACGCTTTATAGCTGTGCTTATCGAACATACCGCCGGTAAATTTCCGCTCTGGTTAACCCCAGAACAGGTTGTAGTGATGCCTATCAGTGAAAAATACAACGAATATGCCCGCAAAGTTTCAGATATTTTAAATTTTTCCGATATTCGCAGCTTCGTTGACGAGCGTAACGAAAAGATAGGCAGAAAGATACGAGACAACGAACTGAAACGTATTCCCTACCTTCTGATCGTTGGCGAAAAAGAGGAGGAGAATGCCTCTGTCTCTGTAAGAAGGCAGGGTGAAGGCGACAAAGGCTCCATGACTGTGGATGAGTTTGTTATCTTCATTCAGGATGAGGTAAAAAACCAGTTAAACGGATTGTATAATTAATTATAGGAGGACCTGAATTATAGCTGTCAAAAAAGTTATTACAAGAGGCAACCGGCCCGAAATTAACGATACCGGTGGGTATCGTATCAACGAAAGAATTAAGGTTGCTCAGGTACGGCTCGTCGGCGACAATATCGAAACTCCCGGTGTCTTTGCACTGCGCGATGCCTTGAAAATGGCCGACAGCATGGATCTCGATTTGGTTGAAATATCGCCCAAAGCCGATCCGCCGGTTTGTAAAATTGTTGATTTCTCTAAGTTTCTTTATCAACAGAAGAAGAAGCAAAGGGAGATGAAAGCCAAAACAGTTAAAGTAATTGTGAAGGAAATCAGGTTTGGTCCTCAAACCGACGATCACGACTTTAACTTTAAATTGAGGCATGCCGAAAAGTTTCTACAGGAAGGTGCCAAAGTTAAGGCCTATGTTTTTTTCAAAGGCCGATCTATTTTGTTCAAGGAGCAGGGAGAGATTCTTCTGCTGCGTTTTGCCACGGCTCTCGAAGAGCTTGGTAAAGTAGAACAGCTTCCCAAACTGGAGGGTAAGCGCATGACCATGTTTATTTCACCCAAGAAAAAATAGAGCTATACGTTAATTATTAAAAAGCAGGAAAATGCCAAAAATGAAAACCAATTCCGGTGCAAAGAAGAGATTCAAACTCACCGGAACAGGAAAAATCAAAAGGAAACATGCTTACAAGAGCCACATCCTTACTAAGAAGAGTACGAAAAGAAAGAGAAATCTTGGGTATTGGACTACCATCGACTCTACCAATGTATCGAATGTGAAGCTTTTGCTGAATATGAAGTAATTTGATTTTGATTGAAGAATTAGTGTTATTAACCTGATGATTGTGCAAAAAGTCCCCGGTAAGTGGGCGCCAATCGTCAAAAAAGAAAAAGTATGCCAAGAAGTGTAAATCATGTAGCATCACGGGCCCGAAGGAAGAGGCTGCTCAAATTAACAAAAGGTTATTTCGGCTCCCGTAAAAACGTTTGGACTGTAGCGAAGAATACCTGGGAAAAAGGCCAGCAGTATGCCTATCGCGATCGTCGTCAAAAAAAGAGAAATTTCCGTTCGCTCTGGATTCAGCGTATCAACGCTGCGGCCCGTCTCGAAGGACTTTCGTATTCGCAGTTGATTGGTCTGATGAAAAAGGCCAGCGTTGAAATGAACCGCAAAGTTTTGGCCGATTTGGCTATGAACCACCCGGTGGCTTTCAAAGCAGTTGTTGATAAGGTGAAATAGTATATCTCACAGGTGAAATATAGTAAACCCGGATTCTAATCCGGGTTTTTTTTGCTATAATTGGTTCATGTTGTCTTCCGAAAACATGCTTTTCTCGGCCATTACATCGGATCTTGCACGGCGTTATGGATCCGGGTTCAAAATTCTTGGTACAGTACCTTTATCCGGTGGATCTATCCATCGCTCCTGCAAACTTTCAACGTCGGCAGGAAATTTCTTTCTCAAGTGGAGCCATTCTGCAGCGCCTGATATCTTTGTTAGAGAAGCCGAATCGCTTCAAACGCTTTCGGCAGTTAAGCCCAATTCACTGATAATTCCCTCGGTGGTAGCAGCAACAGCTATCGGACAACAGCCCGGTTATCTGTTGTTGGAGTATCTGGAGGCTGGGAGGGTAGGCGACGACGATGCCTTGTTGGGCAGAGGTGTTGCCGAATTACACCTTCACCAGGGATCTTCAAGATTTGGGTTTTTTCACAACAACTATTGCGGGGCTACCGAGCAGGATAATCGGTGGAGTGAAAACTGGCCTGAGTTTTATGCTCAAAATCGGATTGGGAGTCTTATTCTGCGGTTATCGGGTGCGAACGAAATGATGAGTTCCCATTTGGGATTGTTTAACCGCTTTATCAGCAAAATCCCTCAATTATTGCCCGAAGGTCAGCGACCCTCTCTGATTCATGGTGACCTATGGTCGGGTAACTTTTTATATACTACCTCAGGTCCGGCATTGGTTGATCCGGCTGCATATTTTGCCGACCGCGAAATGGAATTGGGCATTATGACCCTGTTTGGGGGGTTTAGCAATGATTTCTGGGCGGGGTATCAGGAGATCTTTCCTTTGGAGCCGGGGTGGCGTTCAAGGGCCGAAATATATCAGGTTTACCATCTGCTTAACCACCATCTTCTGTTTGGCGGATCTTATCTAACTTCTGCTTTACACATTGTGCAGCGTTACATGTAAGGATAATAGGTCTCCCAGGAAACAATGCTGTCGGTAATCTTACGTTTCTTTTCAGCTATTTCGCCCAGTGGATAGCCTACAGGCACCAGGGCAAGGGGGTCGATATGGGCCGGTAGCTGAAGGGCGTTCCTTACAATGGCGGGGTCGAAGTTGCATACCCAGCAGGTGCCAAGTCCCATATTGGTTGCTGCCAGCGTGAGATGATCAACAGCGATGGCTACATCCACATCTCCAAAATCTTTCTGATCAGAAGGACGCTTCCACGATGATTTGCGATCGGTACAGGCAGCAATCACCACAGGAGCAGTGCGGAACCATGGCCGGTTGTAAGCCATAAACAGCTCTTCGAGTTTTTTGCGCTCAGTGACCACTACAAAATGCCAGGGCTGATAATTTACTGCCGATGGGGCCAGATGCGCCTGCTCAAGAAGCTTTAGGAGTGTCTCTTTGGCGACTTCGCGATTTTTAAAATTTCGGGCCGAGTACCGATCCTGAATTACCTGTTCAAATTCCATGCTCTGTTTTCTGTGGTTGTATGTGGTGCCAATACGTGATTAGCCGTCAGCAAAGATAGTTTTTTCCCTTCAACCTTCTGAAAGAGGGTGTTTGGTTGCGATTTTTGTGCAAACGATTTACAATAGGGTTTCGGAGACCTCCAATGGTTAATTTTTATACCTTTGACATCCTGTTTCAAGAAACCGAAACGCTGGCCTGTCATGGAGAAATTGAAGCGAGCATTTATTATTGTGCAGCGGAACCGAAAGCGCATTGTTTTGCCCGAGGGTACCGACCACAAAGTATTGCGTGCTGCCGGTATTGCTATTAAGGAGAATCTTGCGCACATTATTTTATTGGGCAATGTAACTGCTATTGAGAATGCTGCCACCACCATTGGAGTGGACTTAACTGGTGCCGATCTGATCGATCCTACCACCGATGACCGACGTACAAGATATGCTGAACTTATGGTACAGCGACGACAGGAGAAAGGGCTTACATTCGACGAGGCCTACCTGAAGCTTGCCGACCCTTTGGTATTTGCTCCCCTTATGTTACTTAGCGGAGATGCCGATGGTGAGCTGGCCGGATCTCAATATCCAACCGGTGATATTTTGCGGCCCGCGTTCCAATACATTGGTAAACAGCCCGGTATTTCGGCTGTTTCGGGCGCTTTTTTCATGTTTGTGAATGACCCGCATTTCGGACACGAAGGGTTTTTGGTATTTGCCGACTGCTCCGTTCAGCCCGAGCCTACTGCGCTTCAATTGGCTGAAATTGCCGTCCAGACTGCGCGTACCGCGCGTACTGTCCTTGATACTGAACCCAGGGTGGCGATGCTCAGTTTTTCAACCAAAGGCAGTGCATCGCATCCGTTGGTCGATAAGGTTGTTGAAGCGACCCGTCTCGCACGTGAAATGGATCCCTCACTGATTATCGATGGTGAGCTGCAACTCGAGGCAGCACTGATCCCGGAGGTTGCTCAACTCATTGTTCCTCAAAGTGAAGTGGCAGGCAGAGCCAATGTGCTGGTTTTTCCGGGACTCGAAGCTGCCAATATCGGCTACAGCCTGGTGCAACGATTGGCTAAAGCAGAAGCCATAGGTCCGGTGCTGCAGGGCTTGGCTGCTCCTGTAAATCATGTCTCCCGTGGATGCACGGTTGGTCAGTTGGTGAATCTGATTGCTGTTACCGCCCTGCAGGCAATTGGAATGGAGCAGAACGATCCGTCTTAACCTTACCCGTTTAACACTACCATTCAATCGCTGTCCTGTTGTGGGCGGTTAAATAGTCGTTCGCCTTGCTGAAGTGCTTGTTGCCAAAAAAGCCAGCGTGGGCCGACAATGGCGAGGGGTGTACCGATTCCAGAATCAAATGTTTTTGTGCATTAATGAGTTGCCCCTTTTGCCGGGCATAACTTCCCCACAACATAAAAACCAGATGTTCGGTCGTTTCCGACAATAGCGCGATGGTTCGGTCTGTAAAAATCTCCCAGCCCCGTTTTTGGTGCGAACCTGCTTTTCCCGCCTCTACGGTAAGGGTCGCATTTAATAGCAATACCCCCTGGTTGGCCCATCGTTCCAAATTGCCACTTTGGGGTACCGGCAATCCCAGATCGGCTTCGATTTCGCGAAAAATGTTGCGCAACGATGGGGGATGTGCCACTCCGTCGGGTACCGAAAAGCAGAGTCCATGAGCCTGATTGGGCTGATGGTAGGGATCCTGGCCCAAAATGACGATCTTCACCGAATGAACCGGCGTTTTGTTAAAGGCATTGAAAATAAGCGAACCTGGGGGATACACCGTATGTTGGCGGTAGGCATGCTTTACAAAATCGACCAGCGAGGCGAAGTAGGGTTGCTCAAACTCATTTTTTAGTAGCAATGCCCACGAGGGTTCAATAGTAACCTGCATATCCAATCTGCTTTTTCACAAATGTAACGTATTTGTGCATCGCTTTGTAGTGGCTGCAATGGGTGCCTTTTCGTTATCTGATCTATTGGCTGTTATAGTATTTTGGTTGCATAAATATGTGTAGAGGTAGATACTGCCTGCTATACTCCCGGCTGGTGTTGGCAGATGCCTGTTCTAATTACAACCGCCATGCAGCAAGGTTTGCAAAAATTTGGATCGGCTGATCACCTGAAATAAATTCTCATTACAATAGTTTTTGTGTTACACCAGATCTAAGGCGGTTTGGAATGAAGAACTGAACAGCCGATTGCGCTCTTTTACAAATTTGGGGTGGCCGGTCATTGAGATTGTTTTGTTTTCTATAACATAGACTGTGTCTGCCATCCAGGCTAAATCTGCACGGTGCGTTACCATGATAATCGCAAGATCCTCTTTAAGCTGTTTGAGAAGATCAATCACAAAATGTTCGGTTTTTCGGTCCATTGCTGCTGTAGCTTCGTCGAGCATCAGTAATTGTGGATTTTTGTACAAAGCTCTGGCAAGAGCAATCATTTGCCGTTGTCCGCCCGACAGGTTGGTGCTGTTTTCGTTTACAATTGTTGCGTAACCCTGTTGCATTCCCAAAATGAATGGATGAAATCCTAATCTTTGGCAAAATTGCAAAACCCTTTCAGGGTTGGGAGATTCTTCCATGGCAATGTTCTCAATGAGTGTTCCATGGAACAGCCTCACATGCTGCGGAACGACTGCCACTCTTTTTCTCCATTCAGGTGTTGAGATATTGCTCCAATCGCTGTTGTTGATTGTAATAGCACCTTCTTCGGGTGTCTGTAGCCGCAATAAAATATCCAGGAGGGTGCTTTTTCCGCACCCAACTTCGCCAAAAATGGCGATGGTTTGTCCCTTTTGCACATCCAACGCAAGGTTGTGTAGTAAGAAACTTTTACCAGGAAACCTAAAACTAATTCCATTGGCAGAAAGAGAAAAATCGCTTGAGGTATCATTATGGGTTGAATGGTTTTCTGCTGATGTTTGGTATTCCGGCTGGCTTGAGGCAAATTCAAACATGCGGTTAAAAGCAATGCGTGCCTCATGAAACTGCACCGGCGCCATTGCCATGCCAATTAATGATGTGCCCAACGTTCCTGATATGGTAACGATGGCCATCATTTCGCCGAGCATCATTTCGTCCAACCAAACCTGATAAACACTCCACGCTATGATGAGCGTCATCCACACCGAACTGCTCATGGTTATCCAGAATGTGAGTTTTGAGGATACAACCCCCAATTGATATGCACTATGCTGGTAATGATGATAAACTGCCAAAACCATCCTTGAGAACCACCCTTCAGCATTAAACGATTTTACCGCTTTTATTCCCTGTATCGTGTCGATATATTTGCTTTCGGTGTGCGCATAATTCTGCATAACAGATTGTTGGGAGACTATAATTCTATGGTTGAAACGCCATGTAATGCCACCGAATAATGGAATTGCACCTAATACCAAATATCCGGAAATAGGAGAAAGGTAAAAGATGTAGGCGATAGATGAAAGTACAATGAGCAAATCTATGGCAACCTGACTGCTTAAACTAACTACCACTTTTTGAATTCTCTGGGCGTCGTTAAGTCGGGCTACCATATCGCCTGTGGTAGTGCTATCAAAGAAAGGTTTAGGCAGAAACAGTAGTTTGCCAAAGAAATCGGAGATGAGCCTTAGATTCATATCTTTCCCCTGGCGCAAAATTAAAACCGACCTTATCAGGACTAATGCTCCCCTGGCCAAAAGAATCAATCCAAATAGAGCCAGTCCGGCAAATAGTTGTTGAATGTTTTTTCCAGGCAATAACTCGTCGATTAATTTTTGGGTAAAAATGGCTGTGGCAAGACTAAGTAACGATATCAGAATGCCCAAAAAGGCCGCAATGCCCAGTATAGGCAGATCGGGTTGTATAAGCTTCGATACCCATTTCAACTTCCCTGATCTGTCGGCCCTCCTAAACTCTTTTCCGGGCTTTAGTTGCAACAGGGCTTTTGTTTTCCAGATAGCATCCAGTTCTTCTTCGGTTAAACTAAGCAAACCTTTGGCTGGATCACCAATAGTAAATGAGCCGTTTTGGAAGCTATAACAGACAACAAAGTGGTTCAGCTTTTCAGGAGTAACAGTGTGGAGGATCACCGGACTTTGTAGCTCTTTTAGGTTATCTAAATTTGCTTCGAATCCACCAGCCTCGAACCCCAACGCTTGGGCCGCCTGGTACAATCCAAGCAGACTTGTTCCATTAAGGTTGGTGCCACTTGCCAGCTGTAATTTCTCCTGCGTGGTATATCCTCCGTAGTATTGGGTTATGGAAGCCAGGCAGGCCAGACCGCAGTACGCCTGACTGTATTGCCTAACGAAACTTTTTCGAAGTTTCTTGTCAGTTGGGTGCGCACTCATGGTTGTAAATTGTGGTTTTCGACAATAGTCAACGTTTTATTAGGATTATGGTCGTTGTTGTCCTTCTTAACCGACGAAAGTAGTGAGGCAAGCAGAAGCCCTGCAATAAAGAAAATGCGTGTCATAAAGCTGATTTTGAGGGTTAGGTTTGTGTGAATTATTCGGAGGCATTGATAGCCAATGCCTTTAATATTGCTTCGGGATGCGTTGTTCCCTGAAATTGTTTAATGAGTTTATGCTGATTATTATATAAATAGGTTGATGGCAGGGTAGCTTTTCCAAAGGTTTGTTGGAATCTCTGATGGTAATCGATTAATAGGATGAGATTATCAATTTCGTACAGGTTGTATTCATTGGCAAACTGCGATACTCGGTCAATCGAGTTGTCGGCCGTAATCATTATTACCTGAATTTCTGAGAATAACTCTGCATAACCTGCAATTTCGCTTGCCTCATACTGACAAAAGATACATTCAGGATGAAAATAGCGAACAACGACAGCTTTGTTGGGGTCGAATGAGGTAAGCGAAACCCACTGACCTTCGAGGGATTGAAAATCAACAGTTGGTAGCGAAACTATACCTTCTGCAGTGCGTTTTTTGAGACTATATTCAGAAATAATGTCGAGTCCAAGGATTAACGCCGTCGCTGCTGCTGTTAAGGGTATTATAATTCTTAAAAGCTTTTTCATAGAATAGATCATGTTAAGTTGAGTGTTGCAAACATCACTAGCAGAGTCCATAACAACCATCCACTTACATACGAAAAGAGAACCACTTTTCCCACATGCAACCTTTTATTCATAGACTCAGGATGGTGGCGATAAACTTGTTTCACAACCATTTGAACCACCCACAATACATAAAGCAGTTCGAATAGATTCAACAAGCTAAGTGGATATAAAAACAAGGCCTCTACCGATTCTATATTCACGATCTCCATAATCGATAGAGGCTGGAACTGAAGATCTGCCAATGTTTCAACCTGCTTAAAGAAGATTGCGATAAGTAGCTTGAATACCCCTGACAGGGCAAATGAGAATTCGGCTACCAAAGCTGAGCGGAAGATCCGGCCAAATCCAATGGGTAGGTCGTAGAGATAGAGACCGGTGTAGATGGATAGGGTAGAGTATAGTGTTCTTAGTGCAATTACAAATGGAATAAGGACATACCCCACCCATTGCCACTGTTTTGATTGTGCGAACATATCCTGAATTTGGTGGTGAGCTATCTGACCGCCAAATGTTTGCTGCAATAGTGCATCTGTAAAAAAGAGGGTTTGTATCCCATAGGTAGTAATTAGGCCAATAATCGACAGACCCAGAAATAAATGCCAGGATTTCATAGCGTTGGGGGTAAGTAAGATGTAAGGTTAATATTTAGATGTTTAAGTGCGACTTGTGAAATCGTTGGAGTTCGGTAACCACATAATTTCCAACCGGTGAATTGCAATGAATCAATACGTTAGGGTTTGAGTTTTTATTTAGGGGAAATTTCCCCCAAATTTTAATACTTAAGGTATTCAAGTTTGATTAGGGGATTTTTGAAACAAAGTAAAGAATGATAGCAAAAATCAGGGTTAGTCCAATTGCAAATAATGTAAGAGATTTTATTGTGAGAGTTTTCTTTCTGATCTGCGGCTTAACAAAGTAGTATGTTACGTTTAAGGTTATTGTTGCCCAGAAAAAGTAGATTAAGGTTTTTGTTAGCAACATGCTGGGCTCGAAAATAAAGCTATAAACAAGGCCTGCAAATGCTATAATCGAAAGTAGAAAAAATACGGTTTTGTAGGAGGGTTGCTTTTCCATAATTTTGAGAAATAAGTGAATTTAAACTTACATGTAAAATTATTTTTCATGAATTAACCATGCCGATAGTTTGCTTCTGCATGGTTAATAATAACAGTTAACAGATCAGTGCGTCTAATGCAGCTGATGAAACTAGTGTAATTGATATTGCTATAAATCCAGCCCCTAGTGTTCCGACCCCAAATGCAAAGGCAATTCCACCTGCCCATGATCCCCAGATTGTGCCAATACC
>DIUI01000071.1 GCA_002428215.1 Prolixibacteraceae bacterium UBA6162 | reverse complement strand
CAGCGTGGCATAAAAACATTCAATGAAGCCCGCTCTTTCTTTCGTCCACGTTTGGCCGATTTGCACGATCCATTCCTGATGAAGGATATGGATAAGGCCGTGGAACGCCTTGATCAGGCAATTCAGAACGGGGAGAAGGTGCTCATTTATGGAGATTACGATGTAGATGGCACTACATCGGTAGCCATGATGTATATGTTTTTGAAAGATTACCTCGAAAACATGGAGTTTTACATCCCCGACCGCTATACCGAAGGCTATGGCATTTCGCCCCGGAGCATAGAGTATGCTGCGGAGGAGAATTTTTCGCTGGTTATAGTACTCGATTGTGGCATCAAGGCAGTCGAAAAGATCAGTTATGCCAAGCAAAAGGGTCTCGATTTTATTATATGCGATCACCATAATCCCGATGATGTAATTCCTGATGCCGTTGCGGTGCTTGATCCCAAGCGACCCGACTGCGAATATCCTTACAAGGAGTTGTCGGGTTGTGGGGTGGGTTTTAAATTTTTACAGGCCTTTACACAAAAGAAGGGAATTGATCAGTCCAGGCTATACGAATTACTGGATTTGGTGGTGGTAAGTATTGCCTCAGATATTGTACCCATCACCGGCGAGAACCGAGTTCTTGCCTATCATGGTCTCAAAAAGCTCAACAGCAATCCGGGTATGGGATTGCAAACCATCATCAATTATGCCGGTTTGGCAGGCGAAGATATCTCCATCAGCGATATTGTGTTTAAAATTGGTCCGAGGCTTAACGCCTCAGGCCGAATCGAGCACGGTAAAAAATCGGTCCAGATAATGGTGTCGATCGACGAAGTCAACTCCGATGCTTTGGGAGGCGAAATCGACTCCTACAACGAAATCCGCAAAACCCTCGACCGCGATATTACCCAGGAGGCGCTCGACATGATCAATAGCAATCCGGAGATACGCGAACGCAACTCCACGGTTATATACAACCGCGATTGGCATAAAGGCGTTGTGGGTATTGTTGCATCGCGGCTTACCGAATTTTATTACAGACCTACCATAGTGCTTACCGAATCGAATGGTATGGCTACCGGGTCAGCCCGTTCTGTAAAGGATTTTGACCTTTACGAGGCAATTGGTCAATGCAGCGATCTGCTCGAATCTTATGGGGGTCATATGTATGCAGCCGGTCTGACCCTTAAAATTGAAAATGTATCGGAGTTTTCGCGCCGTTTCGAAGCGATAGTTTCGCGCAGCCTCGAAGGTAAACCCCAGGTGCAGACCATCGATTTTGATGCACGCATTGCGCTGCATGAAATCAATTCCCGTTTTTACAGAATTCTACGCCAATTTGAACCCTTTGGCCCCCACAATCCAATGCCTGTATTTTTAAGCGAGGATGTTATTGATGCCGGCACCAGCCGATTGGTTGGCAAAGCAGGTGAGCACATTAAGCTCGATTTGATGGAGCCCGACGACTCCTCAGCGGTATATGCAGGTATTGCATTTAATATGTCCGAAAAATTTCCTGCCATTAAATCGGGCCTTCCCTTCGACCTCTGCTATTCTGTTGCCATCAATGAATTCAGAGGCAAGGCCAATCTTCAGTTGTATGTGCGTGACATCAAAACGCGCGATATTTAACGGGAGTCTTCTATCCGAATCATATAGACAAACCATCGTACAGCCCTTACTTATGGTTTGTACGATAGCCATAAAAATGTACTTTTGGCTGGAAACATTTTGAAAAAATACCATGAAGATGCATCGGTTGGGAATTATTGGGGCCGGCCTACTGGCTGGAATGCTTTTGTTGGCAACCTGTGGATGGGAAAGTCCCGAAAGACTGAACAACAGTGCTGTGGAGACTCCGGTTCAGCCCGGTTTTTATGGCGTTCCTCTACCCGATTCTATGTTTTTTATGGGTGATCCGGTGCCGTTAAACAAATGGCATGTGAAGGAGAGCCTCGAGAGAGAGCTTTTGGTTAATGTACATTTTCACTCTCAAACCATCCGGCTAATAAAAATGGCCGACCGGTATTTTTCCATTATCGACCCAATTCTCGCAGAGATGGGGATACCGGCCGATTTCAGGTATCTGGCCGTGGCCGAGAGCGGGCTTAACCCAAAGGCCCTGTCGCCTGCTGGAGCTGCCGGATTCTGGCAGTTTGTAAAAGCAGCTGCCAGCGATTACGGTCTGGAAGTTACCACCGAAGTTGATGAACGGTACCATCTTGAGAAATCGACCCGTGCTGCTGCACGATATCTGTCGGATGCCTACCGTAAGTACAACGATTGGGCACTCGTGGCCGCAGCCTATAATGCCGGAAGGGCTGCTATCGACCGCCATATCGCACGGCAAAAGGTAAACAGTTATTACGATCTGCTTCTGGCCGAGGAGACCGAACGGTATGTGTTTCGCATACTGGCCCTTAAGTTAATTCTTGAGAATCCCGAAGCCTATGGTTTCTTTATCGGTGAGGCCGACCGCTACCCCAGATTTAAGACCCATAAGGTAGAGGTTACTTCCACGCTGGCTAACCTTGCTGATTTTTCGCTCGAAAACGGCACCAACTATAAGATGCTGAAGTACTTTAACCCCTGGCTTCGCGAAAACGTACTTACGGTGCGCTCGGGAAAAACCTACTTCATCGAACTTCCGTTAGAATAATATCGTAATCCGGGATGCGAATGGTTAGGCTTGATATTTGTTGGCAATACCCGGCACATTTGGCATGAGGCAGCATTTAATTTCACTGGTTTTGGCACTGGGCTTTGGATGGTTGTCGCTAACCTCCTTAGCACAGGAGAGTTATGTCGACATCGATCCGGTGCTGATAAGGCTCCGGGCTCAGGTTATAAGTATGGGCGACAGTATGCCTGTGCCGTATGTGAATGTGGTGAATTACCGAAACCGTTCAGGTGCCAGCACGAATGTTAGCGGGCACTTTTCGATGGAGATGCTCAATGTTGATACCCTTGTACTTTCGAGTACCGGTTTCAAACCCCGGTCGGTGCGGATACCCGCCATGTTTAATCCCGATAACCTGTTGCTGATATATCTCGAACCGGTGGTTTATCCGCTGCCCGAAATGCAGGTCTCTGGCGACCGCCTAAGGGTTAATATGGATGGCGTTCCGGTGGGCCAGCTTTCCAACATTTCGCCGGAACTAAGGGGCGATGCATTCAACGAAAAACCTCCTGTTCTGGCTGCCCTGTTCAATCCAATCTCCTATTGGCAGTATTACCTCAGCCGCAAGGAGATTCAAAAACGAAAGACACGCGAAGCCATCGATCTCGAGAGAAATTGGGAGATGCATTCGCGCAACTACAACAAGGAGATGGTTATGTTCTTAACCGGACTCAACGACGCTCAGGCCGATAGTTTTATGATCTGGTTCAATTCCCAGAATGTTCTCCCGTATACTGCCAC
>DIUI01000088.1 GCA_002428215.1 Prolixibacteraceae bacterium UBA6162 | reverse complement strand
TACCCCGACCGAACTAACCCGGGAGTTGGAATCTGAAGGTATTGAGGTACACTATCACGACTCAGGTGAAGCGGTAGCCCAACAGCTCGGCAAACCCGAAAATACTCTGGTTATATGGACACCCGCCATCCCCGGCGACCATAAGGAACTCAACTGGATCAGAGATCATGGTTATGAGCTTTGGAAACGTTCGCGGGTGCTTGGTTTTATTTGTCAGAACTATCCCACTCTTGCAGTTGCCGGAACGCATGGTAAAACCACGGTATCGACCATGGTTACTTCCATACTTGATGCCACCCCTGCAGGTTGCGGAGCCATATTGGGGGGTGTCTCCAGAAATTTTGGCACCAACCTGCTGATACCCGACAACCGTGATCAATGGATGGTAACCGAAGCCGACGAATACGACCGCTCATTCCTGCAATTGATGCCCGATATAGCCATCATTACGGCCATGGATGCCGATCATCTCGACATCTATGGCGAGGTTGATGCCATGGAGGAGGCCTTTGCAGAGTTTGCGCGTAAAATTCGCAGCAACGGAAAGCTGCTCGCCCATCAACGGATAGCGCACCGGCTCCAGGATAAATTGCCTGAAGGGGTGACGCTTATGACCTATGCATTGGAGCAGGGCAGCGATTTCTACGCTACCGGGCTTACCCTCGATGAGCAATCGCGCTGCTACCGTTTCCGGTTGATGACCCCGGCTGGAGAAACCCCGGAAATTGAGATGGCCTACCCAGGTATTGTAAATGTCGAAAACGGGGTGGCAGCGGGAGCTGCATCATGGCTGGCCGGAGCCTCTATGGAGGAGATTAAATCGGGTCTTGAAGGATATCTGGGCGTCAGGAGGCGTTTCGACATCCGGTTCAAAGGACAAAAAACAGTCTATATCGACGACTATGCCCACCATCCCGAAGAGCTTCGGGCCTTTATAGGCTCGGTAAGACTGCTCTACCCCGGTCGGCGCATTACAGGAATTTTCCAGCCCCACCTGTTTACGCGAACACGCGATTTCATTGATGAATTTGCCCGCAGTCTTGAGCTGTGCGACCAGATTGCTCTCCTGCCTATCTATCCGGCACGCGAGCTGCCGATACCCGGTATAACATCGGAACTCCTTTTTGGAAAAATCCGTTCAAATGACAAACTGATGCTCGAAAAATCAGAGATTGCCGACTATATAAGCAGGCAGCAACCCGAAGTGCTGCTCACTATGGGAGCCGGCGATATAGATACTTTTGTACAACCTATAACCCTTTTGCTGGCCGATGCGGAGAAAAATTAAAATATTGCTCCACTTTTCAGCCTGGTTGCTGCTGATTGCATTTGTTGTGGTGACCTATGCTTTTTCTGTTGCAGAAACTGCCGATGTAGTATGCCATGAAATTGAGATCAACTATTCCGGAAAATCTCCGGTAGCCTTGCCTCAGGCTACCATTATGCGTCTGGTGCGCACTTCCGATAATGAGCCTGAAGGAAAAAGACTGCACGTAATCAATGCGGAGTTGATTGAGCGGGAAGTGGCCAAACATCCCAGCATTGAGAAAGCAAGCGTTTACAAGATGGTAACGCGGCAGGAAGAGGGTTACCGCGGAGTTCTTGCGGTAAGGGTAAAACACCGCACCCCCCTGTTGAGGGTTATCGCCAGCGATGGAAGCTATTACATGGACAGAGATGGCCACCGTTTCCCAACAGCGCCCGGCACCTCAGCAAGTGTGGTGCTGGTTACAGGCAATGCCGGCGAAGATGTTGTGCGAAACGATCTGATTCCTATGATACTATTTATGCAGAAAAACGAGCTTTGGACGGCTCAGATAAAACAGATACATGTGGGACGCAACAATGAGTTACTGCTCACCCCGCTGGTAGGCGACCAGCTGATAGAGTTCGGAACAGCAACCGATTATCAGGAAAAATTTCGCAACCTGATGGCTTTTTACGAACAGGTACTGGCTCAAAACCGCTGGCAGCAATACGAGCGCATCTCGCTTAAATTTAAAGGACAGGTAATCGCAAAAAAACGTTAAGATATGGCTTCGAAGAATGGAATTGCAGTAGTAATCGATATTGGAACTTCACAAATACGGGGAGTTGTTGCTACAACAGCAGAAGGTGGCCGCATAGAAATTCTCGCCTTTGGTTCGGTTCCTTCAGCCGGAATCAAACGCGGGCTGGTAGTCAATATCGACGAGTTTTCGGCTGCTATGCGCACGCTGGTCGGCCGTCTGGAAGAAAAAGCTGAAATCGATATTGCTGTGGTGGATGTCTCCATTGCTGGTCAGGCGGTTCAGACCCATACATTCGACGGAATACGGTACACAGGGAATTCGGGTATTGTTGCACAGTCAGATATCGACTACCTGTTGAGTGAGGCTAAAAACATGCCGCTGGAATATGGCCACAAAATATACCATATCTTTCCTCAGCACTATACCATCGACGACGACTCCGATATCAGGGTACCGGTGGGTCATGCAGGGAGGAAAGTTAATGCGCGGTTCAAACTGCTCACCGCTCCCCGTCAATACGAGGACAACCTTAAAATGGCGCTTGCCAAGTGCGGTCTCAATTTGGGCCAGTGCATTCTGTCGCCGGTAGCTATCGCACAGGTGGCAGCCACCTACGACGAGAAAGAGGCAGGAGTAGCCCTGGTTGATATGGGTGCCGGCAATACAAAAATTTCGGTATTTGTTGATGGCAATTATACCCATGCTGCCGTAATTCCCTTTGCCGGAGAGGCTGTAACCCGCGATATTCGCGAGGGATGTGCCATTCTGCCACGCTTTGCCGAACAATTAAAAGTTCAGTACGGGCAAGCTCTGGGTGATTTTGCCGAAGAGGAAAAAGTAGTTACCATTGCCGGAGGAAACGGCTGGGAGTCGAAAGAGATCTCATTTAAAAGCCTGGCCTATATCATTCAGGCCCGACTGGAGGAGATCATCGACATTGTTTATCAGCAGATCGAAAGATCGGGACTTCTGGAGCATGCCCATCAGGGAATTATTCTCACCGGGGGAACCTCGAATATGAAAAACATTCTTCAGATCCTGAAATTCCGCACCGGAATGGATGCCCGACTTGGAGGCGCAGAGGTAAGGATTCAGGCTCCGAGGGAACTCGACAAAAGAGAGTACTTAACCGCGCTTGGAATGCTGAAGATTGTGCTGTCGCCCAACGCACAGCCCCGAAACAAGCCTGCCAAAAAAGAGAAAAGCAACCTGCTCAACTCTATTACCGAAAAAATTACCAAACAGATCGATATCATCTTTTCTGAAGAGGACAGAACCCTGTAACAACTAAAAGCTTGAAGCTATGGCCGACGAATTAGTAAATTTCAATTTCGCGAGATCGACCTCCTCCATCATTAAGGTAATTGGAGTAGGAGGCGGAGGCTGCAACGCGGTAAATCATATGTTTGAAGAGGGCATCACCGATGTCGATTTTATAGTATGCAATACCGACGGACAGGCACTCGAAAACAGCAAGGTGCCCATAAAGATTCAGTTAGGGGTGACGCTTACTGAAGGCCGTGGAGCTGGCAACCGGCCGGAAATGGGAGAACAGGCTGCACTCGAAAATTACGACGACCTTAGAGCAGTGCTCGAAGACAATACCCGAATGCTTTTCATAACTGCCGGCATGGGCGGTGGCACGGGTACGGGAGCCGCTCCCATTATCGCCCAACTGGCCCGCGAACTCGGCATTCTCACCATTGCAGTGGTAACCATTCCCTCTCCGGCCGAAGGACAGAAGCGCCACATGCAGGCATTGGAGGGCATCCGCAAGCTCAACACACTCGTCGACAGCATGCTGATAGTTAGCAACCAGCGATTGCACATCATGTATGGCGAACTACCGGCCCGAAAGGCATTCAAACTTGCCGACAGCGTAGTTATGACCGCAGTGAAAGGGGTTGCAGAGATCATTACCCTGCACGGGAACATCAACATTGACTTTGCCGACGTATTTACTGTGATGCACGATAGCCGCGTATTTATTATGGGTACCGGGTTTGCATCGGGCGAAGACCGCGCCATGAATGCGGTTAAAAGTGCCCTGCGATCGCCACTTCTCGACAATCAAGAAATTAAGGGAACCAAAAATATTCTGCTCAACATTATTTCGGGCAGCGAAGAGATAACCATCGGTGAAATTGGTGAAATTATCGAATACCTTCAGATGGAGGCCGGACAGGAAGCCGACATTATATGGGGCAATGGATACGACAAATCGATGGGCGACCAGATCAGTGTAACTATCCTGTGCACCGGTTTCAGGAATGCAGCCGATTACATCGATGCCAACGAACGAAAAGAGGTTCTGCATTACCGGCTTGAAAACAACGCACCAGCTTCTGTTGCGGCTGAACCGGCTCATAGGCCGGCCGAATCCAGCCCCGTTGTTGCCAACGAAACCAAAGAACAGTTTGTGGCAGAACCCGAAATGCAGGAGTATGCATTCAGAAATGATCAGCAACCGCTCAAGGTTGAGGCTCCTGAAGAGATTTTCATTCAGCCGGCGG
>DIUI01000139.1 GCA_002428215.1 Prolixibacteraceae bacterium UBA6162 | reverse complement strand
TTCCATCGTTCATGATCACAAAAGCACTGCCGACAATATCAGACCGCCAGA
Organism: Prolixibacteraceae bacterium UBA6162; assembly: GCA_002428215.1. Next base: position 4,230 of record DIUI01000139.1, on the reverse strand, counting down.
AGCGCATGGAATCAGAGTTGATGAAGCTGGACATGCGCTACAAGCTCGGGATTTATCGGGATTGTGAAGAGGCGTATCGGGAGCAAAGGGGCGCGTTAAATAAGGTTCTGGCTGATATCGAATTTGACCGGCTTTGTGAAGTGGCGGACAGGGGATAAAAATTATGGATATTAAGCCCATTGAAACACAGTATTCAGGGTATAAATTCCGCAGCAGGCTTGAGGCGAGATGGGCGGTGTTTTTTGATGCTGCCGGTATTAAATATCAATATGAACCTCAAGGGTATGAAGTTGGAATAAATAATAGAAAAAAATATTTACCTGATTTTTTTCTACCGGACACAAAAACATGGGTAGAGGTAAAAGGCGATATCCAAGGAACAGACTTCCAAAAATTAGCCGACGCTGTAGATTGGGGGAAGGGATTACCATATACAGAAGATAGTATAGGCTCGTCCTCTGGGCTATTGGTTTTGGGGAAAATACCCAATGCCAAAATAGATCAACACAGAACGGCTATATTACATACAATACTTCAGCATAATAAAGGCGGTTGGTTAAAATATACATATTTCGATAACGATGGCGTCCATAAAACTTCGGAAACTTGCGATATTTATTTTGATTCTTCTTGGGGCAACCAACATAAAAAACTTGAATGGGTTAAAAACCTAATTGATTCAGTAGATGGTGATTATTATGTCCAAGGTCATTTTTTATCTGTAAAAATCGAAAAAGCCTATGATGCCGCAAGAAAAGCACGTTTTGAATATGGTTGTAGAGGATAGCCAATGGAACGCGGGTTTGTTAAATTGTGGCGCAAATCGATTGATTCAGGAATGCTAAAAAATCATAAACTTTGGGCGTTCTGGTGCTGGTGCCTCATAAAGGCAACACATAAAGAGCGCACCGCGTTTATTGGGGCGCAACAAGAAGGATTGTTGCCGGGAGAATTTATATTTGGGAGAAAAGCAGCATCAGAGGAAACCGGCATTAGTGAACAGTCTATCCGCACTTTGATCAAAATTTTAAAAAAATCGAAAAATTTAACCATCAAATCAACCAACAAATATAGCATTATTTCGATTGTAAATTGGGATATTTACCAACCGCAAGAAGAAAAATCAACCAGCAAATCAACCACCATCCAACCAGCAAGTAACCAGCAAGTAACCACAGACAAGAATGTAAGAATTAAAGAAAAGAACATATACACATCTGATTTTGAAATTTTTTGGGAAGTGTACCCGAACAAATCTTGCGGAAAATCAAATGCGTTTAAAGACTGGAACAAGCTAAACGGGTCGAAACCGGAAACATCTGTTTTGGTTGATGCGGTTAAAAAACAAACCCAATCGGCGGCGTGGCAAAAGGAAAACGGTCAATTTATCCCAATGGCGACAACATGGTTAAACCAGAAAAGATGGGACGCTGTTCTTGACCAGCAAAAAACACCCGCTCAACAAACCCAGCAAGCGCCAATTTATAAGGAGTTCAAAAATTGAATCACACCTTATTGCCCCCACAAAACATTGACGTTGAAGAGCGCATACTCGCCTCATGCCTGCTGTACAAATCAGATATTGAGATTGCCTCAGAGATAGCCGCCCCGGAGGATTTTTACCGGACAGCGCACCAGAAAATATTTTCGGCAATGATCGGCATGATGAATCAGGGCCAGCAAGTTGACACCGTGACCGTGGCCGAACACTTGAAAAAGTCAAACCAGTTGGATAAAGTCGGCGGCATTGTTTATCTGGCAAAATTAACCGATGAAGCCCCGGTTGTCCCGAACATGGCCCAATACTGCGGAATACTCAGGAACCTGTCAATCAAACGGCAACTCATGATCGGTTGTCAGGAAGTTTTTAACCAGTGCCAGGACAATTCCATATCGAGTGTTGAGGTTTTGGACCATGCCCAAAAAGTGATCGCCGCCAGCGAGAATAAGACAACAACGGAAGCCCCGGTAATGGCCGGTGAGTTAGTGGATGGATTGCTGCGGAAGTATCAAATCGTGAACCAGTCAAAAACCGGCATTACGGGACTGGCTACAAAATTCAGAAAATTTGACGCAATTACAGGCGGGTTGCAGGATACGGATTTAATCATTGTGGCCGGTCGTCCAGGTATGGGGAAAACTGCATGGGCGCTTGATGTCGCAAAGGCCGTTTCAGAAGATGAACAGCCGGTTTTATTTGTCAGCCTGGAAATGGGTAAAGAGCAAATTGTTAGCCGGATGGTTTCAAAGGCATCAGGCGTAAATGGGGTTAAGCTGCGTGCTGGTGGAATAAACGAAAAAGAGTGGAAGAATATTATGGGCGGGGCAGAGGCTATAAGTGACATGGTTTTGTATGTTGACGCTCCAAGGGATTCAGATTTTGACCAGATCCGGCGCAAGATCAGGCGGGCTAAAAGAGATTTTAAAATCAAATTGGTGATTATTGACTACCTTACACTCATGACGCGGCGCGGCGACTTCACAGGCCGGAACGATTTAAAAATTGGGTCAATCACCAGGGACTTGAAGCAGATGGCCGGTGATTTAAATATTCCGGTTGTCTTACTGAGCCAATTAAACCGGATTGTCGAAAGCCGGGGGGATAAGCGGCCTGTTTTGTCGGACCTTCGGGAATCCGGCAACATTGAGCAGGACGCGGATATGGTTCTGTTTTTGTATCGTGATGAAGTTTACAACAAAGATGAAAATAACCCGCTCAAGGGGACCGGGGAATTGATTATTGCGAAGAATCGGCATGGGCCGACAGGGTTTATAAAAATGGCGTGGGATGAAACAACAGCGACATACAGGAATTTTATTGACGATCAGAATTATCAAAATTGGCAGGATCATCATTAACCGGGTGACCGGAAAGGCGGGAAAGATGGCAAAGGGTTTAAACAAAGTAATGTTGATCGGTCGTCTTGGCAAAGACCCGGATTGCAATTTCACGGGAAGCGGTACGGCAGTATGCAAATTCTCCGTAGCGACCAGCGACGAATGGACGGACAAGCAGGGCGAGAAGCAAGAAAAGACTGAGTGGCATAAGATTGTCGCATGGGGAAAGCTCGGGGAAATCTGCGGGAATTATCTCAAGAAGGGATCTCAGGTTTACATTGAGGGTAAGATTGTCACCCGGTCTTGGGAAAAAGACGGCATCACCCGATACACGACTGAGATTGTCGCGTCGGATATGCAGATGTTGGACTCGAAAAAACAGGAAAACAATTCCGGGTCCGTTCCGGGGGAAGAATATTATCGTGAAAATAAACCAGGGGCTAACCAGGGGCCACCAGACGACGATATCCCCTTTTGAGCCATGCCGACGCACAGGGCTATCAAAGATCGTGTCTTAAATCGCAAATGAGGAAGTTTTGATATGACCACAGACTTAATAAACAAAATGCGGATGCTCGAAGAGGACCACAGGCCCAATGGGTGGCCAGCCGTGACGATGAGCGAGATATCACAACTGGTGGATATAATAGAAAAATTAAAATCAGAATTGGCGCTCTACAAGGCCGCGTTGACCAAAGCTGTCAGCCTGCCAATGGGCCAGTTGCCCCACGAATCGGGCCGGTATTACACATGGATGAACGGCGGGCAGGTGGTTGTTGTGCCTAATCGATATGGGAAGGGGGAATGATGGAATTAAGATCGCTCGACTTTGACACAGCAGACAGTAAGGAAGAGGTCCATTTTTCATGGTGGTTAAACGAATTGCACGAAGCTGGATATATTTCTGATTGGCAGTATCAACCCCGGACATTCGATCTTTCAGAAACAATAACCTATGGCGTAGAGGTCCAGCTGAAAACGAAAGTCAGAATCGATGAAAAGTGCTTGATGCAAAAGCACACATACACGCCTGATTTCAGGATATCGTGGAACGTTGATGCAAAACACCTGTTTTATTCAAATGTCGATTGCGGGGTTGATTTAAAAAAATGTCTTATTGTCGCGCAAGGCGGGATATCGCACATAGACATTAAACCGAAAGCGTGGGGTAATAATTCATTTATGGAAGCGTTTAAACTCAACCAGAAGTGGGTTTATGCGAAATATGGGGTATTTGTTCAGCCGGTGGTGACATGGGGCGGCGCGACCAGTTGTTTTGAATCTACGTTTTGCCCTGCCAGATTTATTTACACCGATAAGACGCGGAAAATTAGAGAATTGAAGTTTACTGCGAGGTCGCTTGATATGTTTTTGAAAATGAGGCGGGGGTAA
>DIUI01000075.1 GCA_002428215.1 Prolixibacteraceae bacterium UBA6162 | reverse complement strand
CATGGCCGCGAGTCGGTGCGCTATTGGATGCACAACAACATGATCACCATCAATGGCCAGAAAATGGCACGGTCGCTGGATAATTTTATTACCCTCGAACAACTCTTCTCCGGACAGCACAACCAGCTGCAGCAAGCCTACTCTCCGATGACGATTCGGTTTTTTATGCTGCAGGCTCACTACCGTAGCACACTCGATTTCTCGAACGATGCACTGCAGGCTGCCGAGAAAGGCCTCCAGAGACTTATACGTGCCATGGAGCTGCTCAATAGGCTATCCCCCTCAGAATCGTCAGATATTGACATAGCCGCACTGCAAAAGGGCTGTTACGATGCCATTACCGACGATCTGAATACACCAATTGTTATTGCCCACCTATTCGATGGAGTTCGCATTATTAATGCGCTACACAACGGGTCGATGAAAGCTACTGCGGACGATCTTAGTGATTTGAAAGCCCTGTACCAAACATTTGTTTTTGAGATTCTGGGAATTTTATCTGAACAATCACAAACCGCCGGAAACGATGCTTTGCTCAAGAAAGTAATCGATCTTGTGTTGCAACTTCGAATGGAGGCAAAATCAAACAAAGATTGGGCAACCTCCGACAGAATACGCAATGAGCTTACCCAGATGGGAATCACCATCAAAGACCTTAAAGATGGCTTCGAGTGGGAGTTGCCCTAACGAGCCATACTTCTGCATAACTTAAATTATAGCCTATGTTTTCAGGAATCGTTGAAGGAACCGCAATTGTTGCGGCCATTGAGAAGGATCAGGAAAATCTGCACTTCACGCTCCATTGGGAGAAAGCCGGTGAACTTAAAATCGACCAGAGCCTTTCGCACAATGGTGTTTGTCTTACAGTTGTAGCTGTCGACGAAGCATCATTTACCTACAAAGTTACCGCCATTAAAGAAACCCTCGAAAAATCGAACCTGGGCAAACTTCATGCAGGCTCGAAGGTAAATCTGGAGCGAAGCATGCCTATGAACGGGAGGCTCGATGGCCATATTGTGCAGGGCCATGTAGATCAGACTGCCGTATGCTCAAAGGTTGAAGAAGCCAATGGCAGTTGGTATTATACTTTTGAATATGCCTTCGACCAGGAAATGGCCAAACAAGGCTACATGACGGTTGAGAAAGGTTCTGTTACGGTGAACGGGGTTAGCCTAACTGTAGTGAATTCTAAAGACAATAGCTTTCAGGTAGCCATCATACCCTATACCTGGGAAATGACCAACTTCCACACATTTGAGCCCGGCAGTATAGTGAATATTGAATTTGATATCATTGGTAAATACCTAAGTAAACTAATGCGGTATCAGTAAGCTTCGAACTTTTTGACCATTGGGCTGTTCCTCTGCAAAATCTGAAGCTATGGATAAAACAGTGTTGATTACCGGCAGCGCCCTGCGACTTGGCAGGGCAGCAACGATACATTTGGCTCAAAAAGGATGGAGCGTTGCACTCCATTACAATAAATCGGAGAATGCAGCCCTGCAATTAGCCAAAGAACTTCGAAGTCTATATCCCAACCAAAAATTTGAGACGTTTGCTGCCGATCTGCTCAATACCCCGGCCACCGAATTACTGATTCAAAGGGTAAATGAAAAAATGGGGCCATTGCGCGTTCTGATTAACAATGCATCATTGTTCGACCCCTCCTACCTTTCCAATACTACGGCAGAGTTGTTCGATTCGCAAATATCTGTAAATCTTAAGGCACCGCTGCTGCTGATGCGCGATTTCGCCACAATTTGCAAAGAAGGCGTAATTATTAATTTTGTGGATACCCGAATTACCAACAACCGCTCGAATTTTGCTGCCTATTCCCTTTCAAAAAAGGCGCTATGGGAAGCCACTAAAATGGCTGCTCTGGAAATGGGACCCCACATCAGAGTGAATGCCATTGCCCCGGGCTTAACCCTTGCACCTGCCGATAAAGGCGATGAATATCTGCAAAATCTGTCGAAACACATAGCCATGCAACGCCCGGGAGGCATTGACCCTATCCTCGCATCCATCGATTATATCCTCGAAAACAATTACCTTACTGGTCAACTCCTGTTTTGCGACGGTGGCGAGAATTTAGGATCGGTTAATAACGACTGAATACGCCTTTGGCACAACATTTAAAATAATTAACACATCCCACTATGGCTATTATTCGAATTAAGAATTTGCTCATTCGTACCTATATCGGATTTAACCCCGAGGAGCTGGTGAACAAGCAGGATGTCATTATCAATTTGACCATCGAAGTAACGATTCCAGGTCAAGCCATCGAAAAAGATGAACCAATTGATATTTACGACTATAAAAAAGTAACCAAGCAAATTATTACCTATGTACAGGACGGCCGGTTCAAACTGCTAGAAGTGCTTACCGGCAATATTCTGGAAATGGTACTAACCGATGAGCGGGTTGTTTGGGCCAGGGTTGAAGTCGACAAACCCCATGCCCTCCGTTTTTCCGAATCGGTTTCGGTTGAAATGGAACAGCGTAAAAAAGAGCAGTCGTGACACAAATCAATATGGCCATTATCTCAGTAGGGTCGAACATTGAGGCAGACAAAAACATCGGGAAGATGCTTCTTCTAATGGAGAAACAGGTGCAAATCGACAAAATTTCAGAAATGGTAAACACCGATCCGATTGGGTTGACCAACCAGCCCCAATATACCAATGGGGCTTTAAAAGTTTTCACCGCTCTCGATTTTGATGCATTAAACCGGTTTCTTAAGTCGGTAGAAGATGCTTTAGGCAGAGACCGTACCCTTCCTAAATTCGGGCCCCGGACCATGGACCTTGACATAGTGGTTTGGAATGGGAAAATTATTGACGACGACTATCACAAAAGAGATTTCCTGAAGCATGCAGTCGATGCGCTATTGCCTTAAAAAATTGAGGCAGCTTCGGTTAAAGCTGCCTCAATGCCATGAAAACAATTAAACAATGTTCAGAAAACAGAAAACTCTAATTCTTATATCGTCATGATATCTTTCTCCTTATCGGCAACAAGGATATCAATCTTTTTCACATAATCATCGGTTAACGTTTGTACTTCCTTTTCAGCGTCTTTCTCCATATCCTCCGGAAGTCCTTCCTTCAATAGTTTCTTCAGGTCCTCATTCGCATTTTTACGTGCAGTTCGAATACTGATTTTGGCCGTTTCACCTTCTTTGTTGGCCTGTTTGACCAATAAGCGCCGACGCTCCTCGGTTAGAGGGGGTATGGCAATCCGGATAAGTTCACCGTTATTGTCGGGATTAAACCCAAGATTGGCCGCCATAATTGCTTTTTCAATAACAGGGATCATCTTTTTCTCCCAGGGTTGAATAGCAATGGTTCGGGCATCGGGCGAACTAATATTGGATACCTGATTCAGGGGAGTCATAGAGCCATAGTAATCAACCTGAACACTATCGAGCATAACAGGATTGGCTTTACCTGCCCGTATGTGAACCAGTTCTTTTTCAAGGTGTGCAATGGCATGATCCATACGCTCCCTGCATTCATCCAGAACAAATTGAGCCTCTTCGTGCATAAAAAGTGATTACATTTTAAAGTGTAACAAATATATAAAAATGTTTTTAAGGAACCAGCTGAAAGGCTATTGTTAATAGGTAACCAGGGTCCCTACGGGTTCTTTACGAACGGCCTTCACCAGGTTGCCTTTCCTGTCCATATTAAAAACAACCATACTTAGCTGGTTCTCTTTACAAAGTGTAGCTGCAGTAAGGTCCATCACCCGAAGTCCCTGTTGGTATATTTCATCGTAAGTAATGGTGTCGTATTTTATAGCATCAGGCACCTTTTCGGGATCAGCATTATAGATTCCATCCACCCGGGTGCCCTTGAACATCACATCGGCCCTGAGTTCAATACCCCGTAGTGCACTGGCCGTATCAGTAGTAAAAAATGGGTTACCCGTTCCACCGGCCACAATACAAATCTGACCGGCCTCCATGGCCTCTATAACTTTGTCGCGGTCGTAGAGCTCACCAACAGGTTCCATGCGTATTGCAGTGAAAACTCGGGCTTTTAACCCGCTTGCAACAAGGGCCGATTGCAACGCCAGGCTATTTATAACCGTTGCCAACATGCCCATCTGATCTCCTTTTACACGGTCGAATCCGGAAGCAGCGCCGCTCAGACCTCGAAAAATGTTACCACCCCCAATAACAATGGCCAACTGAACTCCATAATCAAGAGAAGCTTTAATGTCATCAACATAATCGTTTAGTCTGTCTGTGTCAATGCCATAATTCTTGGTGCCCATCAGCGATTCACCACTAAGTTTTAACAAAACTCTTTTGTAGGCGTTCATAGCGAAGGTTTGGTTTAATATGTCAAAGATAATAAATGCAAGAAGTCGGATGCGGCTCTTACCAATAAAAAAGGCCTCATCGAGAGGATGAAGCCTTTTAAATATGGGTTATCAGCTTACGCGTCAATAGCGTAGCGTTCGAACGAAGTAACAGATAAGGATTTATCGATGCTTTGAAGATATGCCTTCACATTCATCTTTCCATCTTTAATAAACGACTGCTCAAGAAGGGTGAAATCCTGATAAAATTTTTGAAGTGCACCCTGTGCAATCTTATCAAGCATCGCTTCGGGTTTACCTTCCAAACGGAATTTTTCCTTGGCAATCTCAAGTTCCTTCTCAGCTACAGCTGCAGGAACAGATTCGCGATCGACAGCCACAGGGCTCATAGCTGCCACTTGCATGGCAATATCTTTACCTACCTGCGGATCGAGGCTGGCAGTATTAAAGCCTACCAGTGTGGCCAACCTATTGCCAGGATGGATATAAGAAACCACCGTTTCGGCAGTTACCATTCCGTAATAGGATAAATCGAGACGCTCCCCAATGATACCGGTCTGCTCAACTACATGAGCCTCGATAGTACGACCGTCGAGTTCAATCTGCTTCAATGCATCCAGATCGGAGGGTTTATGTTCAAGGGCTTTAGCCAGAAACGAGGCTGTGAGCTCAATAAATTTTTCGTTTTTAGCCACAAAATCGGTTTCGCAGTTGAGAACAACAACAGCTCCAAATTTTTGATCGCCGGTAACTTTAGCAAGCACTACTCCTTCTGTAGCATCGCGATCAGCTCTTTTGCTGGCTACCAGTTTTCCACGCTCACGAATGATTTCGACAGCGCGATCGAAATTACCGTCGGCTTCAGTGAGTGCATTTTTGCAATCCATCATACCGGCACCGGTCGACTTCCTTAGTTTAACTACATCAGCAGTCGTAAAACTCATATAGGATAAATTTAAATGTTTGTAATTTGGGAAAAAATGCGAAAAGATTAGTCTTCGGTCTCTTCATCGAGATCAACGCTTTCTTCATCGTCGGACTCTTCGAGAATTACCTCAGCTACATCAACATCGGCTTCTACAACCTCTTGTTTAACCACAGCTTTCCGGGTACGGGGTGCTCTGCGTGGTGTTTCATCCAGATCAGTCTCATCGTCGCCTTCAACATCCTCTTTATCACGGTCAACCTTACGTTCCATAAGACCTTCGCGAATGGCTTCAACCATTACGCCGGTAATCAGCTGGATAGATTGTGAAGCATCGTCGTTGGCGGGTATGACAAAGTCGATGCCATTGGGATTTGAATTGGTATCAACAATACCAAAAACAGGAATACCAAGACGTTGAGCTTCCCTGACAGCAATCTTCTCCTTCATCACATCAATGACGAATAGAGCAGCAGGTAAGCGGGTAAGATCAATGATACTGCCAAGCATCTTTTCCAATTTGGCACGCTGACGGGTAATCTGAAGCTTTTCACGCTTGGATAACTTCTCCCAACTGGTATCATTGGTAAGCTTGTCGATAGAAACCATCTTCTTTACCGCCTTGCGGATGGTAGGAAAATTGGTAAGCATGCCACCAGGCCAACGCTCAGTAACATAGGGCATTTTAACCGAAGAAACAAGATCGGCAACAATATCTTTTGCCTGCTTTTTGGTTGCAACAAAGAGAACCTTGCGGCCCGACTTTGAAATCTGCTTCATGGCAGCTGCAGCCTCATCGATTTTAGCAACGGTCTTTTGAAGATCGATAATGTGAATCCCGTTTTTCTCCATGAAGATATAAGGAGCCATGTTGGGATTCCATTTGCGTTTTAAATGGCCGAAATGAGCTCCGGCATCAAGTAAGTCTTGAAAATTTGTTCTTGGCATCTGTTTACTTTTTGTTTTGAAATCTCGCTTAAAAGCAACCGATGAGTAGTTCCGCAGAGGGAAGTCTCATCCGTTTTAGATCCCCGATAAATGGATATAATAAATGATTAACGTTTCGAGAACTGGAACCGCTTGCGTGCTTTTGGTTGCCCTGGCTTTTTGCGTTCAACTTCACGTGGGTCACGTGTGAGAAATCCAGCTGACTTGAGCGCCGGACGGCGTTCAGCATCGATTTCCATGAGTGCTCTTGAAATCCCCAAACGCAAAGCTTCAGCCTGTCCGGTGAATCCGCCTCCGTCGATGGTAGCCTTTACATCATAGCTGCCCTCGAGACCCAAAAGGGTAAGAGGTTGTTTCACCACATACTGCAACACATTGGTAGTAAAGTATTCTTCTAACTTCCGTTTGTTGATGGTAATATTACCATTCCCGGGAGTCAGATATACCCTGGCAACTGCAGTCTTACGGCGACCGATGGTGTTAGTTACTTCCATATTGCTTATTTAATGGTATTTAAATCAATAACTTTAGGTTGTTGGGCGGCATACTTATGATCCGGTCCAACTACCACCTTCAAATTTTTGTAGATGCTTCTGCCTAAACGGTTTTTGGGAAGCATCCCTTTCACAGCTTTTTCAACCAGCCGCTCAGGATATTTCGCCAGAATGTCTACCGGAGTCTGAAACCTTTGACCACCGGGATACCCTGTGTGACGTACATAGGTTTTGTCGGTAAGTTTGTTTCCGGTGAAAGCAACCTTTTCGGCATTGACAACAATTACATAGTCCCCACAATCAACATGAGGAGTAAAATAGGTTTTGTGCTTGCCACGCAGAATACGCGCAACAACACTGGCCAAACGACCCAGTACCATGTCGGTAGCATCAATTACTACCCACTCTTTTTCTACTGTAGCCTTGTTGGCCGATACAGTTTTGTAACTCAGTGTATCCACTCGTTTAAAGTTTTTTATTCAACATTTTACTCCCTGACTTCCTTGCTGT
>DIUI01000025.1 GCA_002428215.1 Prolixibacteraceae bacterium UBA6162 | reverse complement strand
GCGAGCTGGCGGGTAAAGCCGATGGCAAGGATATCGCAGCCATGGTCCGAACATTGCTAGCTTAAAAGAAGATAGACTCCCAACTGAAACTGTTGCCTCTGCGAAAATTGTAGCATAAATAAAAGGCCGGATACCACTATAATATTGAAAATTGTTATCTTCGTGCCTTAATTTTTGCATCCAATTTTTTAACAGAAATATTTGTAAATCAATGGCAACGTTACAGAAAATCAGAACCCAGGGTGGATTGCTTGTGGCTATTGTTATCGGTCTTGCACTGGTAGCATTTATCCTGGGCGACCTGTTTCAGTCGGGTACTTCCATGTTTACGCCGGGAAGACTCGAGGTAGGTATCATCAAGGGAGAAAGCGTACAATATCCTGAATATCAAAACAAAATTGAGCAACTTGCTGAAATCTACCGATCCAATACCGGGGTTTCGCAGCTCGACGATGAGACCTGGTTTCAGGTGCGTGAACAGACCTGGGAAGGCATGATCCGCGAAAAAGTGATGGGCGATGTATATGCTTCCACCGGCGTTCAGGTTTCGGCCGAAGAGATGCTCGACATGATTCAGGGCAACAACATTCATCCCATTGTTTTGCAAATTTTTTCAAATCCCAACACCGGGGAATTCGACCGGTCGGCGGTGGTTAACTTTGTGCGTAACCTCGAATTTGGTGTGGCCCCCGAGCAGAGAAACTACTGGCTCTATCTTGAACAGCAAATTCTTTCGGAGAGACTCCAAACCAAATACAGCAACCTTATTTCAAAGGCACTCTATGTTCCCTCGAAGGAGGCTGAGCGACACTTCCAGTTCACCAACCGCAATGCCTCTATTGAATATATTGCACTACAGCACAGCAGTGTTGCCGATAGTGAAATTGAGATCACCGATCGCGATTTGCGCGATTATTACAGCAAAAACAGCGATCTCTATAAAGTTGATAAAAACAGAACCATCGAATATGTAGCCTTTGAAGTTACGCCCACACAGGCCGACTTTGCTGCAGCCGAGCGATGGATCAATGAAATTAAACCAGAATTTGAGGCTACCGAGGAAAACATTCAGTTTGTCAATTCAAACTCCGATGTAAGTTTCACCGATCTATGGTACAAACAGGACAATCTCGACAGCAATCTGGCTGAATGGATTTTTGGCGAAGGTGCAACATTGAACGAGGTGTTTGGTCCCTACTTTGAGGACAACGCCTACAAACTGGTCAAGCTGCATGCCGATCAGATGATGCCCGACTCAGTGCAGGCACGCCACATACTGCTTCCCGTAACCACCATGGAAGAGATGGTTGCAGCACAAACACTGGCCGATAGTCTAAAAACCATCATTGAACGTGGTGCCGATTTTGGTTCCCTCGCGCGTCTCTACTCTACCGACAGCGGATCGGCAATTGCAGGTGGCGATTTGGGATGGTTTGGACGTGGTATGATGGTGAAACCTTTTGAAGATGCTGCCTTTGGAAACAGTGTCAATGAAGTGAGCATTGTACCCACCCAGTTTGGTCTTCATATTGTGCAAACCACCCGCAGAGGCGGCTTGAGCCGTCAGGTTCAGGTGGCTGTTTTGGAACGTATTGTTACTCCAAGTACCCAGACCTACCAGTCGGTGTATGCCCGTGCCAGCCGTTTTGCCAGCGAAAATACCAGCCGCGACAAGTTCAACGCTGCCATCGAAGCCGAATCGCTCACCAAAAGACAGGCAACGCTTCGCGAAAACGACCGCTTCATTGCAGGCCTCGAAACACCGCGCGGCCTTATCAGGGCAGCCTTTGAGGCCAAAGTAAACGGAGTACTGCGCAACAACGACAACTCTCCAATTTTTGAACTTGGAGATAACTTTGTGGTAGCCGTATTGGCAAGTGTGGTTGAAGAAGGAACCGCTCCTTTCGAATCGGTACGCACCAGTATTGAGCTGGCGGTTGAAAAAGAGAAGAAGGCCGATGTGCTGGTAAAAAGAATGCAGACTGCGGCTGCCGGGAAAACCGATTTGTATTCAGTAGCCTCAGCACTTGCAGCCAGCGTAAACATCGCCACCGATGTCAACTTTGGATCCTCAGTTATCAGTGGAATCGGTACCGAACCTGCGGTTGTAGGTGCTGCCTCAGTATTGGCCAACAATGCCATTTCTGCGCCGGTTAAAGGCAACAACGGAGTCTATATGGTGCGTGTTACCTCTGCCAGCGAGATTCCCGGAAACAGCGTTGAATTGGAAAAACAGCGGTTGCTTCAGAACATGGCTTTCAGGGCTAACTTCGAAGCTTATCAGTCCCAACGCGAAGCCGTTGAGATTGTCGATAAAAGAAGTCGCTTCTATTAATAGAATATTACAATATCAGAAGCCGTTCCTTAACCGGGAGCGGCTTTTTTTTGCGCTCAGACGAAGGTTTGGGGATTACAAAATGGTCCTTGGTCGGTGATGAGTTTTACCCCGGATAACTACCCGCCAGCTGGCGGACAATTATTGTTCAACCCCGTTGGAGTTGCGAATGGAACGGGACGCGGCTTACCCCGGATAGCATTCCGCCGGCTGGCGGGCTATTATTGTTCAACCCCGTTGGGGTTGGTGAACTGATCACTGCATTACTGATCACTGATTACTGCCGCCGGTTGGCGGACTATTATTGTTCAACCCCGTTGGGGTTGTTATTTTGCGCAATCCCGAAGGGATTGAATAATAATAGCCCTGCATGAAATGCAGGGTAAATCGATCAAAATCAAACCGACAACCCTGAAGGGATTGAATAGGTGAAAATGTTGGGGGTAACGAGGGGTCGCATTCATAGTGCATAATCAGCGTAGCTACTCCCGCACCAACGATGTGGCAACATAAATTAAACGAAATCACTTTTACTTACAAGTAAAATATGCTATATTTGTAGCAAATGTTTTACTCATGAGTGTAATCGAACGAAAAACCTATTTAAAAGCCATACAGCCCTATATCAACAAAAACCTGATAAAATTTTTTATTGGTCAACGCAGGGTCGGCAAATCATACCTGATGATGATGGCCTCGGAGTACATTACCCGTCAAAACCCCGAAGCAAACATCGTATTTATCGATAAAGAACAATACGAATTCGATTTCATAACCGATTACCATTCACTTATAAAGTATGTCGAATCGAAATTGGATAATGCTAAACAGAACTACCTGTTTATAGATGAGATACAGGAGATCAGCCAATTCGAAAAAGCGTTGCGCCATTTCCAGAACAAACACTCAATCGACTGTTATTGCACCGGCAGCAATGCCGAAATATTGTCGGGAGAGTTGGCAACACTGCTTAGCGGACGATACATTACCATTCATGTCAGTTCGCTGTCGTATATCGAGTTTCTTAACTTCCATCAACTCACAAACAGCGACGAGAGCCTTTACAAATACCTGAAATGGGGTGGACTTCCATTTATTAAAAACCTCGAAAAAGACGACAGCGTAATTTTTGATTACTTATCGAACATTCTCTCAACCATCGTTTACAAAGACATACTTTACCGGTATAAAATACGTAATGTTGAATTTTTCGACCGGCTTATTCGCTATCTGGCAGCCAATACCGGAAACCTCATTACCGCAAAAAAAATCAGCGATTACCTCAAATCACAAAAAACCGACATTTCTCCCAAAGTAATCCTGAACTATTTACAATACCTGCAAAACGCGTTTTTGATTTTTAAATTGAGCCGCATCGATGTTAACTCAAAAAAGGTATTCGAAATAAATGACAAGTACTACTTTGAAGACTGGGGGCTCCGGAATGCAATTCTCGGGCCCGGGAACCTGTCGATACCCGACATCCTCGAAAACGTAGTATTTTCGCACCTTAAACAACTGGGAT
>DIUI01000013.1 GCA_002428215.1 Prolixibacteraceae bacterium UBA6162 | reverse complement strand
TCGATGGGTTTGATGGCCGTGAGTATGCCCTGGTATTTACCCCATCTGGGAAGTGAGCGTAAACTTCGACTCGGCCTTATTGGGTCTGGTTGGTATGGATTGGTCATTGTAAAGGCTGCCCTAAAAGTAGGTGGTGCCGAAATAGCAGCTATATGCGATGTTGATAATGAACACCTTACCAATGGTGCAGCCGAGATTCAGCAACTTCAGGGCAAAGCACCTCGAACCTACCGTGACTATCGGGAGCTTTTGGAGCAAAATGATATGGATGCCATCATTATTGCCACGCCACCTCAGTGGCATGCATTGCAGTTTATAGCCGCCTGCGAAAAGGGCTTTGATATCTACTGCGAGAAACCACTGGCCTACGACATCAATGAGGGCAAGGCAATGGTTGCAGCAGCAAAAAAGGCCGGCAATGTAGTTCAGATAGGATTTCAGCGACGCCAAAGTCAGTCATATGGCAAAGTAAAATCTATGATTGAAAATGGGGACCTGGGTACGGTTCATCAGGTAAATGCTCAGATCCATTACAACCCCGGAATCCGCGACCTGACTCCTCAGGCGCCACCTGCTTCGCTCAATTGGGAGCAATGGTGCGGACCTGCCCCAATGTTGCCCTATACGCCCAATATAGGACATATGGCTTGGAGGCTGGAGAAAGCATACGGCAACGGACATCTGGTTGATTGGGGTATTCACCATATTGATGCGATAAGAATGATTTTGGGCGAAGGGATCCCTCAAAAATATACGACACAGGGTGGGATTAATGTACTGCAGGGAAAAATAACCACTCCAGATACACTTCACGCTACCATGGAGTTTGGCAAAACAACACTTACCTGGCAGCACCGTTTATGGGGCAAGGGTGAAATAAACTCTGAACACAACAATGGTATCTTTTTCCACGGAGAGAAAGCTACGCTCTTTGCCTCTGACTCGAAGATAATCGTTCATCCGGCCGAGAGAGGTGCTTCAGCCAGGGAATTTATCTTTGAGACCCCGGATATGCAGGAGCGACATGTCGAAAACTTCCTGGTGGCGGTGCGGCAAAAAGACAAAAATCTGCTATCAAGCACTCCCGAAGATGCCTTCCTGTCCACAACCGCTGTGCAACTGGCCACCATTGCCTACGATACACAATCAGAGGTATTTTGGGACACCGCCAAACAAACCATTTCCGGAAACAGAAAAGCGGCAAAATTAATGACAAGAGCCTATCGGAAAGGCTACAGCAGGCCAAGAATTTAAACAGCACCCAATGCCATTTATATGATAACTGTCGAAAAATTCAACCAACTCAAAGCAAATCTCGATGGAGATCTGTTTACCGATAATGTGCAACGGGTGCTCTATTCAACCGATGCTTCGTCTTACAAAGAGAAGCCACTGGCTGTAGTAAAACCAAAAAACGGAGACGACATTGAACGGGTAATCGCTTTCGCACGTGAAAACAAAACATCGGTAATTCCGAGGGCCGGCGGAACCTCACTGGCCGGACAGGTAGTTGGCTCAGGCATAGTGGTGGATGTGTCGAAATATATGAACAAGATTCTGGAGTTCAATGCTGCGGAAAAATATGTATGGGTGGAACCGGGGGTGATCCCAGCCGAACTCAACAAGTTTCTTGCTCCACACGGACTGCAATACGGACCCGAGACCTCTACCGCTAACCGGTGCTGTATTGGAGGAATGGTTGGCAACAATTCATGCGGTCTGCATTCTATCATATATGGAAGCGCACGGGAGCATCTGCTCGAAGCCGACACCATTCTGGCCGATGGATCAAGGGTAACCTTCCGATCACTCTCCAATCAGGAGTTTATTGAAAAGTGCTCGGGCGATGAGCATTTGCTTGAGACCCGGATATACAGAAACATCAGAGAGATTCTTTCAAATACGGATAACCAGAGAGAAATTCGCGATAATTTTCCGGATCCCAGAGTTACCCGGCGAAATATGGGTTACGCAATCGACATTTTGCTTGAGAGCGCACCCTTTACTCCCAGTGGTGAGACCTTTAACTTCTGCAAGTTGCTGGCCGGTTCTGAAGGAACTCTCGCCTTTACTACGCGGCTCAAATTGAATTTGATTCCTCTTCCTCCACCGCATATTGGTCTGGTTTGTGCCCATTTTGCATCGCTCGAAGACTCCCTTCATGGCAATCTAATAGCCTTGAAGCATAATCCAGGAGCGGTAGAACTTATGGATGACATCATCCTTAACTGCACCAAAGAAAATATCGAGCAAAACAAAAACAGGTTCTTCGTGCAGGGTGACCCGGCTGCCATTCTGATGATTGAGTTTGCATGCGATACCAGTGAAGAACTGCTGCAAAAAGCAGAAGCCCTTGAAACCGATATGCGAGCGGCAGGACTCGGGTACCATTTTCCACTGGTTACCGGACCCGATAATATTAAACGGGTATGGGCATTGCGTACCGCCGGGCTGGGTTTATTATCAAACATACCCGGCGATAGAAGAGGCGTTCCCGGTGCAGAAGATACGGCTGTTGCCCCTGAGCATCTTCCGGAATATGTAGCCGGATTTAAGCAGCTGCTCGAAAAATATGGATTGAGCAGTGTTTACTATGCCCATATTGCTACCGGGGAGATACATTTCAGACCATTGCTGAATTTTAAAGATCCCGATGATGTGGAGATCTTTCGAAATATGATGTATGACCTTGCCCATCTGGTAAAAAAATACCGGGGTTCGCTTAGCGGAGAGCACGGCGACGGACGGGTACGCGGCGAATTTATTCCACTGATGCTGGGTGAGAAAAATTATCAGCTCATTAAAGGATTGAAAAACACCTGGGACCCATACAACCTTATGAATCCGGGTAAAATCGTGGATACTCCCCCTCTTACGGAATTCCTGAGGGTAGTTCCCGGAGAAAAAACCCCGGAATTTAAAACCATATTCGACTTTTCGGGCAACATGGGGTTTTTCAGAAGCATCGAAAAATGCAATGGCTCCGGCGATTGCCGCAAAAGTGAAGTCATAGGTGGTACAATGTGTCCAACCTATATGGCAACCCGCGACGAAGACAAAACTACCCGGGGCAGAGCCAATATCTTAAGGGAGTTTCTTTCGGTCCCCAACAATGGAAATCCTTTCAACCACAAGGAAATCTATGAAGTGCTGGACCTTTGCATCTCTTGTAAAGCATGCAAATCGGAATGCCCGAGCAATGTAGACATGGCCAAACTCAAGGCTGAATTTCTGCAGCACTATTACGATGCAAATGGAATCCCCCTTCGAAGCAGACTCATTGCCTATTTGCCCCGATTGGAGCGACTGGCTTCGCTCATGCCGGGTTTATCAAATGCCATTATGTCGACGCAGCTGTTTAGGGCTGCATTGGGTTTTACTACCAAACGACCGCTGCCCCGGCTTTCGAACCTCAATTTAACCAAGTGGTATAAGAATGGCGCAGCCCTGCGGAGTGGTCTTCCCGGACGGCGGGTTTACCTCTTTAACGACGAATTTACCAATTATCACGAAAGCGATATAGGTATTAAAGCAATCCTGTTGTTAACCAAATTGGGGTATGATGTACGCATTCCGCAACACATAGAAAGTGGCCGAACCTGGCTCTCCAAAGGACTTGTTCGCACTGCTCAGAATATTGCCAACGAAAACATTCGCAGATTAAGGGATGTGATTGGTCCAGATACTCCTTTGATTGGGATAGAGCCTTCGGCAATTTTGGCTTTTCGCGACGAATACCCCGACCTTGCATCGGCAGATCTCAAAGAAGATGCCAGGAAACTAGCAGCAAATGCCCTAATGTTCGATGAGTTCTTTGTTCGTGAGGCCGAACAGGGACATATCTCAAAAGAGGCTTTTACCAGCCAAAAAAAGGAGATACTACTGCATGGACATTGTCAGCAAAAAGCTATAGCCTCTACCCTTCCCACCCGCAATATGTTGTCATTCCCAACGAATTATAGGGTTAAGGAAATCCCCTCGGGTTGCTGTGGAATGGCAGGTTCCTTTGGCTATGAAAAAGAGCACTTCGAGCTATCAATGAAGATAGGTTCAATGATTCTGTTTCCAAGCGTAGCAGAAGCCTCAGAGCAAACGGCCATTTCAGCACCGGGCACATCATGCCGGCATCATATTAAAGATGGTACCGGAAGAAGCGCACACCATCCGGTAGAATTGATGTATGAGGCCCTTATAACCAACTAAAAAGTTGTATCAGAACATGATCATCATATTGTCGGCTCCGGAACCGCGGAACCGGGGATTGACAACATTGTTGTAAATAGAACCAAAAGTGTAGGATAATCCAAAATAGGTATAGTAGGTATACTGTGTCTCAAGTTCTTTGCGTCGAAGTAAAATCTCTTCGGCCGATGCCCCTCCTTTTACGAGGTTTATCTGATCGTGGACGATGGAATAACCGCCGCCAAAATTAAAATTGAGACCCTTGGCGATCCGAAAATCAATCATCCCCGACATGCTCAAATTATTCATAGACCAATCGTGGAAAAAGTTGCGCCAATTGACACCTATATTGGTCGATCCCCATTTTTGAACAACTCTGTAAAGTGCATCCAGACCGTGACCGGTCAACCATTCAGACTCCTTATCGTAAATGGTAGGTTGAGAATACTGGTTGTATCCCAATCCCAGCTGATACGTGAACTTTAACATCCGGCGGGTTGATTGCGTGTACGGAAACACGTTGTATTCAATTCCGGGAAGAAAACCAAACCGCACATCGTAGTTGCTGAAGGAGGAGGAGCCGATGGAGGTATTTCCTCCAACCGACCAGTGTTGACCCAGGCTTTTAACCGCCAGAAAATCCACCGAACGGGTTCTGTTCTCACTGCTGATTTGCTCATCCGAAATCAGAAACTGATCCCTTCTCTGACTATAATCAACCAAAAAACTGAGTTTCCAGTCACTGGTTATTTTATTGGCAGAGAAACTCCCATAAAGGTTCCGGCTATTGTAGGAGTGCTGTCCGTTTAGAAATCCGTTCACCCTGGTTCTAAAAACCCAACTGTTCCATGGATCCTCGTTAACCTCCTGTTTTAGTGGTGCTGTAAACTCTATCTTGAAATAGCGTGCAAGCGGTGTTTTTAGCATATAGCGCATTAAACCCATTCTGAGCATATTCACCTCCTGTTGCCGTCTGAATTCAAAAGTGTCGTCGGGCGATGTAGCAAAAACAAGCGTGTCCCGCACCCCCTGAAATTCGTGCTGACCAATCAGAAAGTAGGTGAACTCAGTACCCCCGGAGCCGGTTCGCTGACTGGTAGAAATAATATATAACTGCGCCTCTTTAATGTCGCGAACATAGTTTACAAAAGGAATCTCACTCCGAATGTAATCATTGGCCTGCATAAATACCTTTAAGGCATCTTTGCGAAGGGTGTCTGACTCGTTTTTTTCACTTTGGGCATAAAGCTGAACGGCAAAGAGCAAAGCTATTGCCAGAAGGGTTGATTTTTGGATCATTAAAAGATTTTTTAGAATGAGTAACCCTAATCCTCCCTAAATTACGGAAAAGGAAAGAATCAGGTAACTATTTTTAAATGGCCTGATTACTTTATTCAAGAAAGGAATTCATTGAATTGTAAAATTGATGGGTACAGTGTATGCAACTGCTACAGCTACCCCCCTTTGCCGACCAGGAATCCACTCAGGCAACTCAGAGACTACCCGAACTGCTTCTTCGTCGAGCAGGGGATCTACCCCACGTGCTACCTTAACCTCATCGACTGATCCATCTTCCGAAACAACAAATGAGATGTATACCCGGCCTGCGACACCCCGTTCAACTGCTGAAGCGGGGTACCGGATACTGTTAGCAATATGTGCCCTAAGTGCATCTTCCCCACCCGGGAACATAGGCATTTCCTCTACAATGAAGAAAACCGGAGAATCCTTTACAACAGGATCTTCTTTCAATACAGTTTGCTCTTGCGCGGTTATAGTGGTTTGAGAATTTTCGGTTTTCGCATCGGGAGCTGCAATTCTTTCTACAATCGTGATGCTTTCATTGACTGACACCGGCTTGTCATGAACAGTTTCAACCTGATCTCCATCGATAGTAATGGCTGCAGCCAATGGAACCCGGGAAGAAATTTCAGATTGAGATTCAAAGCTTAACCATCCATCGAAAGGTCTTTCTACGGCAATTTCAGCAGCATACACAACTGATACGGCAAACGCAAGGGCTATCGCAGCTGCAAGCCGCAAGCCCGATATGTGGCTTACCTTGCTCTGCGCCATCATATGAAGCCTGTTCTTTATCAGAGAACGATTAAAATGGCTGGTTGCCAGGAACGAACCAACCGTCGTCTGATGTAAAAGAAGATTCTTGTATTCAAAAACGGGAATACCTGAATCTAAGACAGCACGATCGGCAAGAAATTCATGGTTTTCGCGTACTATTTTTCGCAACACCCAAACAAAAGGATTGAACCATTGGATAATCGAAAGCAGCTCCAGATACAACACATCATAGCTATGACCTTGTTTAACATGCTCCAATTCATGCAGTACCATCGTTCGGTAATCTTTACCCTTCGAGGCAAAATCAGGATGAACGAATATGTACCACAGAAAAGAGTAGGGCGTTTGCAATTGGTCAACGAGTACAAATGTGTTTTCCTTACTTTTAATCAACCTGCTTGAACCGATAAGTTTCGAGATTTGCCACACCCACAAAAGAAACCTGGCAAATACCACAATAAGTCCTGATAGATAAACTACCATCCAAAAAGTTGATGAAGACAGCTCATTCTCAACAGCCTGAACAGCTTCTTTTCCATTAACCACAATTGTATCGAGTAGAATACTATAAGCACCGGGTATAGTTTCCGTTTGGGCCAGACTTCCAACCTGAAAGAGAGAAAATTGAAAGAGCGGAACCATACTTGAAAAAATCAACCCCAGCAACAAAAAGTAGCGGTTGGCGCGGAACAAGAAGTTTTTGCGCAATAAAACCATGTAAACAACCGACCAGATCGCGAGAATTACTCCCGATTCGATAAGATAGTAGGTAAGGTTATGTATGATTTCCGGCTTTGTCATCTGAATCCTGGTTACGTTTCAAATCTTTTAAAAGCGCATCCAACTCCTCGACAGAGAGTTTATCTTCTCGCGCAAAAAAGGAAACCATTTCCTGAAATGAACCCTTAAAATAGTTCTGCACAAAATTCTTCAGGTAAGCTCTGGTATACTCCTTTTTAGCTATCACCGGGAAGTATTCATGGGTCTTCCCATAAGCAGTATGTCCTACAAACCCCTTCTGCTCCAGAATCCGAATAATGGTAGAAACTGTATTGTATGCAGGTTTGGGATCGGGAAACTGGTCAACGATATTCTTGACGAAACCCTTTTTCAGATCCCATAGAATATGCATAATCTGCTCCTCAGCTTTGGTTAACTCCCTCATATTGTAAAGTTAGTTTAAAATTGTACCACTATGAGAAAATTTACAGAATCAAATTTGCGACCGATGTAAATTTCTCTTTCATTGACAGTTACTTCAGTGCAAATTGGACGGGAAGTACCAGATTCATTTGCACCGGCTCACCCTCAAAACTTCCGGGAATCCATTTCGGCATCTGACTAATAACACGCAAGGCTTCTGCATCGAGCAATTCATGCACTCCCTTTACGACTGCCGCTCCCGACACATAACCATCCTTGTCAACCAAAAACTGAACCAAAACCTTGCCCTGAACTCCATCTTTAGCAGCATCTTTAGGATACACCAAATTATTTGCCAGGTAAGCCATTAGCGCCGCCTCACCACTGGGAAACCGCGGCATTACAATACCCTCTAAATTTTTGGGTTGGCGGACGGTTTCAACTGTGACTGTTTTTCTTTCGTTACTATCGACTGCAGAACTGCCCTTATCGCTCAATACAAAATTGATCGGAACAGTATAAGCAACCTTTACGTTCTCGCCACGTTGCCTCCCGGGTTGCCACTTTGGCAAATCCCCAACTACCCTCAAAGCCTCTTGGTCGAGGGTTATATCAACTCCCCTTGCGACTGTGGCATCGGTAACAGCGCCTGTTTCATCCACCACAAAGGAGATGTAAACGCGCCCTTCAATCCCGTTCTCCTTTGCCTTGGCCGGATAGCTGATAGACATTGCCAAATGCTGTCGCAAGGCAGCCTCCCCTCCCGGAAATTCAGGCATCTCCTCGACAATAAAAAAGACTGGTTTTTCCTTTGGTTTTTCAAACTGAGCGTTACAGAGGTTCCCTACAATAAGAAATACCGTAAGCCATGCGAAAAAGAATACTACTCTGTTCATAACCGTTAATTTTTAGGGTTGTATTAGTTTAAATTGGTCATAACAAAGTTATAACTATTTATTTAGTTATACACCTAATTGTTTAGTTTTTATAAAATATTTTCACTCAAACCTGATGCTTCAGTTAAAAAGTTGATGGATGATCGTTGGTTTCAAACTGATCTATTCCCGAATTAGAAGGGCTTCAATTAACAGAATCAAAAACCAAAAAACAACCAGATGGGATTCAGGCAGCGCTGGTCTGCAATTGCTAAAAGAGTGTAGCTGTTAGAGCTCTTCAAAAGCGAGATCCATTAGAGGAAAATTTTCCCACCCTTCAAAATCGAAGTGCCACCACTCGGTGGAGTAATGTAAAAAACCGAAGTGCTTCATAATGCCGAATAACAATTCTCGGTTGGCAATGGCTGCCTCAGAAAGCTCAGTGCAGGTTGGATGCGCCTGACGGGAAAAGTCATCGAAATCGGTGGGCATTTCCAACTCCAGACCGCTCACCAAATCTATCAGGGTAAGGTCGACAGCACATCCGCGGTTGTGCCTTGATCCAACGCGGGGATTTGCCACAAAATTTGTATCTGGATAAACCTCGAAGAAACGAAGCGTAGCTGCATATGGTCGGTAGGCATCCCAGATCTTCAATCCTAAACCTAATCGGGACAGCGAGTCGGTCACCCCGGCAAGCGCATGAGCAACAGGTTGCCGAAGAAATGCTTTTGGGAGGGTGTAGATAACTTCACCGGTAAAGTTATCATCGGTGGCATAACGTACATCGAGTAAAATACCCGGTATCCTTTCTTCGAGATCGACCATTTTCATTGGAGGATTTTGGTCGACGAGCGTATGGTATACCTGAACATCAGTAATCAGATCGAGCTGATAAGGGTTGCGCTCTACCCTGATTGCCGGAGAGCAGGCTGCTATGAATAAAATCGCAACAGGCAGCCAAATTTTTCGGAGGATGCGGGGTAAGCGAAAGACCATAGCATAACACATTAAATTGCTTCGGTTATAGCTGTTAAATAGGATTGCAGCACATCGTCCAGCATAGGAGAAAGGGCTTTCCTGACAGAAGAGTGGTAGTCGTTGAGCCATTGCCGTTCATCTGGAAGTAAGAGTTCCGGAAGTACAAGTCTGGTGTCGATGGGACATAAAGTTAAGGTCTCAAAACCGAGAAACCGCCCAAAAGGGGTGGTTTTTTTCTCAACGCACACGAGTAAATTTTCAATACGAATCCCGTATTCCCCCTCCCTGTAAACACCCGGTTCATTGGAAAAAATCATGCCGGGCACAATTTCATTCGGATTGCACTCCGGTCGAATGCTAACAGGTCCCTCATGTACGCTAAGAAAATGTCCGACACCATGCCCTGTCCCATGTCCATAGTTCAGACCGTCCTCCCAAAGCGACTGCCGGGCCAGCGTATCGAGTTGAATGCCTTTGGTTCCATAGGGAAAAACAGCCATCGAAAGTTTAATCATACCTTTCAGTACCAGGGTAAAGTCGCGCTTTTGCTGCATGGTTACTTCCCCTAAAGCGACAGTGCGGGTAATATCGGTGGTGCCCGTCAAGTATTGCCCCCCCGAATCAGTGAGCAAAACTCCTATGGGTTCGAGCGGATAGGCATTACCGGCATCGACCGACAAATGAACCATTGCACCGTGATCGCGATAGGCAGATATTGGCTCGAAGCTCTCGCAAACAAATCCAGGTTGATGGCTGCGCAATTCGGCAAGTTTTTTACTTACATCGAACTCCGTTACCGGCTCTAATCCAACGGTATCATTCAACCACTTAAGGAACGTAACCATAACCACCCCATCCTTGAGCATTGCCTGCCTGAAACCATCTATCTCGGTTGCATTTTTTGCAGCCTTCATAGTAGCTACAAGACTTCTGTCGGCCAAGCGGTAGTTAGCTTTGCTAACCTGAAACCATACCGCAGTGGAGATCGAATTTGGGTCAACCAAGAATATTTCGTGGCCCATTTCTCTTAGAGAATCAATAACCATTTCGTAATCGTGCACCTCGACACCATTCATGGAGAGCATATTAAGTGCTTCTCTGCTTAAAGACCTTTTATGCACAAATATTTTACGGGTATGAATACCAATAACGGCATAGGCCATAAACAGAGGTGCATACTGAATATCGCTGCCACGCAGGTTAAAAAGCCATGCAACCTCATCAAGGGCAGAGAGAACCATTGCAGTTGTTTGTCGGGACGATAAAGCTGTTGCAACAGCCTCGAGCTTTTCAGAAACTGACATTCCTGCTATTTGATCGGGCATTGCAAAAATTTCTCTTTGCGGTAGAGCAGGCCGGTTGGTCCAGACCTCATTCAAGAGCTCTGGTAGCATTACCAATTCTATATTTTTAGTTCGAAGCTTGTCCTTAAAATGCTGATAGGTAGCGTAAGGCAGTGAAAAAGGATCGACAGCGAGCCGATTACCCGGCGAAAGATGCATAAGTAACCAATCGATCACTGGAACTGCTTCCGGCACCCTTAGCTTATGCATCGCTATACCACTGCCCTCCAATTCCTGCTGTGCCTGCAGAAAGTAACGCGTGTCTGTCCACAATCCTGCGGATTGTGGTAAAACTACAACTTCGCCGTATGATCCACTGAACCCGGTGAAGAATCGCCGGGTCTGCCAATGTTCGCAAAGGTATTCGCTTAGATGGGGGTCGGTGCCCGAAATGTAGAGTGCATCCACCTTTTCGCGATACATTATCTTTCGCACGTGGGCTAATCGGTCTGCAATTGTGTTGCTCATTGCGATTCCATAGGTTTGTTAATAACCACCCCTTATGTCATAGGTGAAAAGGATTCAAACGGGGCGAAAATCAGATTCCTTATCCCGCTCATGCGCGAGGATGTGAGCGGCCAGATTTTTAACAAAATAACGTATACTACCAGCCGGTATATCTGTATCCTTAACATCATTCGGCCGCATCCAGATAAAACTGCTTATATCATCGGCAGCAGCAATGTTTTGGAGCGATTCGGGTTCAATCATAAAAGCCAGATCGGTTGTAAAGACAGTAATTCCGCCAAAGGTATATTCATTGGGTCGTGAATCCAGATAGCTCATACGGAGAACTTCCAGGCCGAGTTCTTCCTTCAGCTCACGTCTTACCGCATCTTCTGCACGCTCCCCGGGATCAACAAAACCTCCGGGCAAATCGAGGGTGCCCTTGTGGGGTTCGATCGCGCGTCGTGTCAGCAACAGCTCTCCCCCGGCATTAAAAATCAGACACGCCACTGCCGCAGCCGAATTGACATAGAGGTTAAATCCACAATCGCCGCACAGGAAGGAGCGCTCAGTTACAATTTCAAAGCTATGAGAACCGCAGCGCGGACAAAACTTTATAACCTCTGTAGGATGGTTCTTGTTAACTGACATTTGGAGTAATTAAGGAGACTCGACAATTTTCCGGGCAATCATCCACTGTAAAAACAGATTGGGCCAATCATCGGAAGGCAGACTATTTTTCCGCATTCCAAAACCATGTCCACCCTCTTGAAATATGTGCATTTCGGCGGGCACCCCGTGCGATTTAAGTGCCATGTAAAACATTACCGAATGGTGCGGCACCACTGTGCGGTCATTATCAGCCAAAACCAGAAATGTGGGTGGAGTTTCGGCAGTAGCATGCAATTCGTTGGAGTAGAATGCCACAAGTTCATAATTCAAATTACCATCGCCCAGCAAACTACGCCGAGATCCTGCATGCACCCACTCTTCTTTCAGCGAAATAACCGGGTAAAGCAGCAGCAAAAAATCAGGGCGGCTGCTCATCGCTCCCGGGCCCTCTTCTGAATCAAAATTGCCTGAATCGAATCGGGTACCGACTGTAGCTGCTAAGTGACCACCAGCAGAAGAGCCTGCTACTCCAACCTTGTGGATATCGATACCCCACTCTGCAGCATTTGCCCGAACTGTCCTGATGGCTTGTCGGGCATCGGTTGCGGGGATCTCATGGTGTCCGTTGGGTAAGCGATATTTTAACACAATTCCTGCAATGCCATTATCGGCAAGCCAGCGGGCCATGTCGTGTCCTTCGTGATCCATGGCCAAAACCTGATAGCCTCCACCCGGACAAATTACAACAGCAGCACCAGTATTCAAGGATGCTTCGGGTAAATAGACAAACATTTCAGGCACGGAAACGTTCCTGATGCGCACTCCGTCAAATTGCTCCTCAGGAACAGTAATCCCATTGCTGTTGGGAGGACCATCGGGCCAAACAGGAATTCGATGCTGTTGCCCGGAAACCATAACATATGAAAGCACAATTAACAAGGCAGTAGTTAGGTTTTTCATAATCAAGTTGCGCTAATAGCTTTATCCAATGAGCATTTGTCAGGATTTTGCTCCCACAAAATAGTCTTCCTTGTCGGCAAACAAAATATTGAAAGTTGTTAGAGAACCATATACTCTGGTTATATATTGCTGCAGATTAACCTTCTCCTCGTCGGTAAGCACTGAATGCGAATTGATGTTTTGTTCCAACACCCGGAGCCGGTCGCGAACCATAACTATTTTATGGAAGAATGTTTCGATGGGAATCTCTTTAGGCTGCAAACCTGACTTCCCCGGTTTCAGTTCGATGGTGCCCCCTATCCATTTATCGCCAAGGGGTGCTGCATACGACAACCCCTGAAACCTGTCGAGCAGACTTACCAGCACCTGTTCTACCTCATCGAGAGAAAGCATATTACCCGACCGAACGGCCTGTCCGGCCTCAATAATCGTAAGATCATTGCTTCGTTTGGTAATTTCAACTTTCCCTCCACGGGCAAAGTATACCTCGTATGCTACCAAATTTTCGCCACCAATTATTCCCTCGCCATAGCGGGGATGATCCACTTTTGTTCCAATTGTAAACTCTTCCATTGCTTAAGAATTTGTAGTAATTATAACAAGCACTGCTTATACGGGCAGGCTTTTTACTTCAGGTTCATCTCTCTGAATCGTTGCAACAACCATTCGGGTGTTTTTATCACCTTGCCGGTATTTTTGTCGGTGGAAACCAAGACCACGTCACCGTAGTTGATCAACTCATTTTGCGGATTATAGATTTCGGTTCGAATATTAAACTTCACCAGGGGCAGCTCTTTTACTATAGTACGCAAAGTCAGCAAGTCGTCGTAATAGGCCGGTTTAAGATAGTGAATATTGAGACTGCGAATGGGCCAGGCAACGCCAGCCTCCTCAATTTCACGATAGGTTATACCACGCGCCCGAAGCCATTCGGTACGCGATATTTCGTAGTAACGGGGATAGGTACCATAGTAGACGATGCCCATCATGTCGGTGTCGCCATAACATACCCTTATTTGCGTTTCACTTATATACATAGCTAAAAAACTAATTGGCGGTTATGATTGAGAACTCGGCAATCCCCATCCGGTTGGCCCCTGATGCTTCACGGTTTGCCCTGAATCTGATGTATCGGGCATTAGCGGTGGGAAATTCAACCTGCTGAAAAATCGGACTGTTTACAATATTTCCAAACTCCCCGGAGGCAACCGGTGTACCAAAATTCCGGCCATCTTCGCTAACAAAGAGTTCGTAATGGCTGATGATACCGGTATTCCAACGCCCCTGATCGGGTAGGTACCTGAAACCACTCAGGGGAACCATCTCTCCAAGATCGATGGTTATTTCTGCGGGCAGATTGGCCGAAATATTAAAGGAGGTAGCGTTATTTCCGTCGAACATTGCCTCAATCTGAGGGTGTTGAGCCAATGGTCCCAAAACACGCCAGCTGGTTGCAGGAAGATCGAACATCTGCCGCAACATACTACCTTTCTGTCCCGTAGTTCTGTCTATGGCAACAGCTGCAATTACCCCTTTACGGTCAAACAGGAAGGGTGCCTGATACAGCAAACTACCGTCGTCAGGATCTGTTCCGTCAACAGTATAATAAACATCAATATCACTATCGGCAGCAGAAAGGGTTACCATTCCCTGCTTGTTGCGTTCTATTTTGGGTAACTCCAGTACCCGGGGGGCATTAAAAATCTGGAGGTTGGAGATCACCGGTACATCTTTCGATTCAAGAACATTAAAGCGCAGCTGGGTCGCTTCTGTAATCGGCAATCGAAGGATTCTTTTGTACCCTATGGTAGTCTCCTCAGCAATGGTAGACCAAACTCCATTTACAAGAGCTTCAACAGAAAAGCGACTCACCCGCTGCCCCAAAGGGATAAATTCCTGAACCAGAAACCGGTTAAATGTCAACGGGTTACCGAAATCAATGGTAAGCGAAGCTTGTGTGATTCCATCGTCGGTTGACCAATATTTGGTAGAATTGTTGCCCAGGACATTACTGGCACCATATTTTTTTGAGTTTCCCCGCACATTGGAGGCAACAATCTTTTTCCCGTAGGCCAGATCGTGCTCAAAATCAGCCCGCAGAGCTTCTGCGAGCTTCATTACTGCTGCTACATCGGTTTCGTGAACCAATCCACGGGTATCGACCGGGAAATTCAGAAGTAATGAGGCATTTCGTCCCACAGAATGGTAATAAATATCGAGCAGCTGTGGAAGGGTTTTTACTTTATGGTCTTCGTAGGGGTGATAATACCAACCCGGGCGGATTGAAACATCTACCTCGGCGGGAACCCAATGTGTACCATCTTCCTGGCCGGCCCTTAGGTGTTCCAGATTTTGGGCGATGCCCGGGGCAAAATCAGCCCTTTTAAGAAGACTCCAGTTGGTAGGTCGCGCCCAGCCCTCTTCATTACCTACCCAACGAACATCGGGACCACCATCGGAGAAGATGTTGGCATTGGGTTGTAACTCTCTGATTAAATCGAAGGTAGTTTCCCATTCATAATAGGTACGATTATCGATTTTTCGTTCTTCGTTGGCCCCTCCGTACCAGCCGGTTCCCCCATTGGCACCATCAAACCACACCTCAAAAATCTCCCCGTAATTGGTAAGCAGTTCAGTAAGCTGATTGCGAAAATAGCCGAGGTAAGCAGGTGTTCCATAATCAGCATGATTCCGGTCCCACGGGGAAAGATATACCCCAAATTTCAAATCATACTCGCGACAAGCATCGGCGAGCTCACGCAGCAAATCTCCGTTGCCATCGCGCCAGGGTGAATTTTTAACCGAATGCTCGGTGTAGGCTGAAGGCCATAAGCAAAATCCATCGTGGTGTTTGGCAGTGATGATTACACCCTTCATTCCTGCCTCTTTAAAAACTCTGGTCCATTGGCGGACATCCAGCTCCGTTGGATTAAACAACGCAGGATCTTCATCGCCAAATCCCCACTCCATATTGGAGAAAGTATTCATGTTAAAGTGCACAAATGCATAGTATTCCAGTTCATGCCAGGCAAGCTGCCTTTCGCTGGGCAGCGGTCCAAAAGGCGCGGGAGGAGGTACCTGATTGCATGAAAACTGCATAAAAACCAGCAGTATAGAGGGGAGAATCCATTTCTTCATTAACCTAACTTTTATGGGTTATTCAACCATTTAAATCCCTTTTCGAACTATCCGACAGGCAACCATATCCCCGGCAATTCAACAGCTCTTCCAGGTTTTCAATTCAATATTAAACAAGGAAAGAATGTCAGGCTGCAGGCTTCCCGACCAATTATCATTCTATTTCGCCTGTGGAAAATAGAGAGACCAAATCTAATGAAACCGCTCCGTATTTTCAAATGGACAATGGACACATAGGGTACATTCACGACAATGACGTACACACCATGATTGCCCAGGTTGGAATCAACTAATTTGAAGCAACCTGCAAACTGAAAGTTTTCGGAAAATCAGATTTCGAGCAACCCCTCAATGGGGTCTAATCCATGAATAAGCATTCGTTCGGGATGCTCAATAAACTCTTTAACCTTAACTAAAAAGCCAACTGAATCTTTGCCGTCAATAACCCTGTGATCGTATGACAAGGCAATGTACATCATTGGACGAACCACGACCTGACCATCGATGGCAACAGGTCTATCCACAATATTGTGCATTCCCAAAATAGCCGACTGCGGAGGATTGATGATGGGAGTCGACATAAGCGATCCAAAAACTCCACCGTTGGTGATTGTAAAAGTACCCCCACTCAGCTCCTCAACAGATATCTTTTTATTTCTTGCTTTCTCTGCCAGGGATTTAATTTCGGACTCAATTGTAGATAAAGATTTTGCCTCGGCATTTCTAACAACCGGTACCATAAGTCCCTTGGGAGTTTGAACCGCGATTCCGATATCCACAAATTCAGGTTGAAGAATATCCTCGCCGTCCAATTGTGCATTGACCGATGGATGGAAACGCATGGCCAAAGCAGCGGCTTTCGTAAAAAACGACATGAAGCCAAGTTTCAGCCCATGCTTTTCGGTAAACTTCTGCTGATAGCGATTGCGAATCTCCATAACATAGCTCATATCTACCTCGTTAAAGGTTGTGAGCATGGCCGTTTCATTTTTCACTGCCACCAATCGCTCGCTAAGTTTGCGCCGCAACATGGACATCTTCTCCCGGTTAACCACCCGCGAAGGAATTGCCGCCACCATTGCAGCATTTGGTTGGCTTCGGAGCTCAAGCACAGCCTCTACCTCCTTCTTGCCAATCCGTTTCAATCCAGCCAGCAGTTCATCGACCGACATATTGTGATCTTTCATTATTTCGCGGGCTACTGCAGTAAGTTTCACAGCCTCACTCCTCTTTTCTGGCTCAGCCGCAGGGGTTGGATTAGCCATTGCAGGCTGTTTCTCAGTGGGAACCTCCGGCGTTTCATTTTTAGCAACCTCAGCAGATACAGCGGGTAAACTCACCGAGGTATCAATGGTACAGGCTACCGTTCCTACGGCCACTGCATCACCCTCTTTGACCTTGTGACTTAGCTTTCCATCGGCTTCGGCAATGAGTGTAAGAGTTGCTTTATCGCTTTCAATCTCAGCAATCTCCTGACCTTTGCGCACCAGCGCACCGTCCTCGGCCATCCACCGGCCAATCTCTACTTCGGTAATCGATTCTCCCGGACTAGGGACTTTAACTTCAGCTATCATAGGTTAATTGGTTTTTTGCGAACAAAACTCATCTGGGGTAAATGCGGTATCCAGCACCCGCTGTAAACGTTTGCGGTGCTGTTCTAAAAGTCCAACAGCCGGACTGGCACTCTCGGGTCTGGCAGCCAGTTTGAACCCGATATGGGGTAGTTTTCGGTTCAAGAATGGCCATGCACCCTGATTTTCGGGTTCATCCTGTGCCCAATAGATAGATTTTACATTGGGATAACCGGCAATAATTTCCTGAATACGTGCTTCAGGCAACGGGTAAATCTGTTCAATCCTGACAATCGCAGCACAGTTAACAGCCTCCTCATTTCGGCGTTTCAACAAATCGTAATAGAGGCGTCCATTGGTGAAGATAATTCGTTTTACGGCATCACGATCAGCAAGCTGATCATCGATAACCTCTTGGAAAGAACCCAATGCCAGATCTTCGACCGTTGATATTACCTGAGGATGGCGCAGAAGGCTTTTGGGTGTAAACACCACCAATGGCAAACGAATATTCCATTTAACCTGACGGCGCAACAGGTGAAAGAAATTTGCGGGGGTGGTTGGCACCACAATCTGCATATTGTTCCCTGCGGCAAGGGTGAGAAACCTTTCCATTCGGGCACTTGAATGCTCGGGGCCCTGCCCCTCGTATCCATGCGGTAAAAGCAGGGTTAGTCCGTTCAAGAGACCCCATTTTTCGGAGGCAGAAGTTATGTACTGGTCGATAATTACCTGAGCGACGTTGGCAAAATCACCAAACTGAGCCTCCCAAATGGTTAATCCATTCGGCTCGGCCATTGCATAACCGTATTCGAAACCTAAAACAGCATATTCCGACAGCAGCGAATTGTACACATTAAAAGGGGCCTGGTTGGGTGAAATATGTTTTAGAGGAATATATTTTTCATCTACGTCCTCCACGGTAAATGCAGCATGGCGATGGGCAAAGGTACCCCGTTCGCTGTCTTGGCCGCTTAATCTCACCGGATGCCCTTCGTCAACCAGCGAAGCATATGCAAGTAGCTCAGCCAGTGCCCAGTCGATGCTGTTTTCGTGCATCATATTGCGGCGGTCTGCCACGATTCTGTTTACTTTATTGAAAAACTTGAGCGATTCAGGGAGTGTATAGATTCGCTCTGCCAGCTGTTCCAATCGTTGACGAGGAATGGCCGTATCGGCCGAATAGTCGAATGAACTTCTGCTTATGCGTTCAAAGCCGCGGTAGGCATCTACCAAGAAATTCTGAATATTGAGTTTCTCAATTTTCTCAGAAAGCGCATAGCGTTCTTCTAGCATCCGGTCAAATTCCAGAACCTTATTGTGGGCTTCCTCCTCTGTCAAGATACCAAGCCTGGCAAGCTTGCGACCATAAATATCCCGCGGATTGGGATGATTGGCAATTATTTTATAGAGCGTAGGTTGGGTAAAACGTGGCTCATCGCCCTCATTGTGTCCATATTTCCGGTAACAAAGAATATCAATAAAAACATCCTGCTGAAACCGCTGACGAAACTCCATTGCCAGTCTGACGGTATAAATGACCGCCTCGACATCGTCGCCATTAACATGAAAAACGGGAGAACGGGTAACTTTGGCTATATCAGTAGCGTAAGTACTGGAGCGTGCTTCGGTATAATTGGTGGTAAATCCAACCTGATTGTTGATAACCATATGGATGGTCCCACCGGTTTTATAACCTGGCAACTGCGACATCTGTATGGTTTCGTACACAATACCCTGAGCCGCAATTGCAGCATCACCATGAATCAGAATAGGGGCAAGCTTTTGGGAATCGCCGTTATACTCAATATCGATAAGTGAGCGCGACATACCCTCTACCAATCCATTCACGGTTTCGAGATGCGAAGGATTGGGCAACAATTTTAGCTTAACCTTTTCACCCAGATCGGTAGTCACCTCACTCTCAAATCCGAGGTGGTACTTAACATCGCCCAGCGCTACATCTCCCTCATACTCGGTGCCGTAAAACTCTTTAAAGATGCGCTCAAACGGCTTCTCCATAATGTTGGCAAGCACATTAAGTCGTCCGCGGTGGGCCATTCCAATTATGAACTCACGAATACCCAGCTCTGCCCCCTTTTCAATGACAGCATCCAGTCCGGGAATCAGCGCCTCGGCCCCTTCGAGCGAAAAGCGTTTGGCTCCAACAAACTTTTTGTGAATGAAATTTTCGAAACCAACTGCCAACTTGAGATGGTAGTAAAAGTGCTTCCTCTTTTCAGTTGAATACTCCTGTCTGTTTTTGGCACTCTCCATCTTCAGCTTGAGCCAGTTTACCAACTCGGGGTCGCGCATATAGACATACTCAACTCCTATCGATTCGCAATAGGTAGCTTCGAGATGTGCAATTATGTCCTTCAATTTAGCCGGACCAATGCCGATATCGTTTCCAGCCTGGAAAACGGTCTCGAGATCACTGGCCGAAAGTCCGAAATTTTCGATATCAAGTGTAGGCAGATATTTACGGCGCTGCCGCACAGGATTGGTCCGTGTAAAGAGGTGTCCCCTTTGTCGGTAACCATGAATCAGGCTTAAAATTGCAAACTCCTTTTGGATGTTTTCCATTCCGACCATTCCCGGCTTCTGCGGAAAATTCCTTAAAGCCAAATCGAAACCTGAAAAAAAATGATGCCAACTTTGATCAACTGCATCGTTATCTGCCAACCATGTCTGATAGAGTGTCTCTATTGCGGCTATATCAAGACTCCCGGCAGGAGAATTATTGTCCATTCAACCAACAATTAATATTAAGTATCCGAATTGTAACAACCAACCTAAAAGTTGGTTGCAAAAATAATCCTTTTTCGGCTTCAAGACTGAAAACGGGTGGTTAATAATTCTCTTGATCTGTGGAAACGGCAGGGAGGGCTCCCTAAATGATACTATCATCCAACTACATCGCTTTCAAAAGCAGCTATTCGATTGATTTCCCGGCTCTAAAAACAGGCATTCCTAAAGCTCTAAGCAGGAAGTTGCAAATGCGATGTAGCATAATCACGCCCAGCCCGGTAAGCATCCAAATTGGCTTTTACCATCTGATCTCCCTTAGCTGCAAAGCAAGTCACAATGGCTTCCTCAAAATCGCTATCAGGAATTTTAATTACCGGAGATGCAGCGCCAAGCATAACTAAATTGGATCCTCTTGAATTTCCAAGTGCAGCCGCAATTTCGTCGGCAGGTAATGTTAGCGCATGCGGCAATTTGGAAATCTCCCTTTCCAATATCGAAAAATCGGGGTAATCGGGAATGTTGTCCACTATGGTGGAATTGGTAATAAGATAGCCTTTTGGATCAAGATAATGGAGATACCGCAGCGACTCCATGGGCTCGACCGAAATTATGACTTCAGCCGAAGCCATTGGAATAAGATCGGAGGCAATAGGGGTATCGGAGATGCGAAGATGTGAAACCACTGCTCCTCCTCGCTGACTCATACCATGGGTTTCGGCCTGTTTAAGGTAAAGTCCGTTCTTCAGGGCTGCCGTTCCGATAATGGCAGCAATGGTAAGAATACCCTGTCCTCCAACACCTGCTAAAATAACATCTATCTTCATAGGTCCCATTTTTTATCCATGGTTCATTTAACAGTCTGATTCAGCTCCTTTTTAAGTCTTGCCTCACGTTTATCGCGCACAATTTTCTGCAGACAAGTGCGCCGGGCTACAATTACCGAAACGCCATTGTACTTCATTTCGGCGGAAATTACGTCGACCATGAGCTGATGATTTTTTTTCAATGGAACAACAGTCTGAATATGATCGGACTCGACGCCAACGCCAAGACAGATTGCTTCAATTTTGTCCTTAGCCGACGACTCCTGGCCGCCTGTCATAGCCACCGATTGATTGTCGAGAACAATTATATTCACATTAACACCATCGTTCACACAGTCGATCAGGCCCGTAATTCCGGAGTGGGTGAAGGTGGAATCGCCAATTACTGCAAATACCGGCGACCATCCGGCATCCGCAGCACCTTTGGCCATGGTTACAGAAGCACCCATATCGACACAGGTATCAATAGCATCGTATGGCTGAAGGGCACCCAGTGTATAGCAACCAATATCGGAGAATACCCGGCCATGGCCCAAATCCATCAGGGCTTCATTGAGTGCAAGGTAAACATCCTGATGTCCGCATCCTTCGCAAAGGGCCGGAGGTCTGTTTTTAACCACTTCCGGAACAGAAAAAACAGACAAAGTATCTTTGCCGAGGGCTTTACCTACCCAATCGGGGTTGAGCTCTCCGGTACGCGGAAGTGCGCCGGACAACCTTCCAGTAATGCGTTTGCCTCTTCCCAGCAGGTCAACGAGTTGCTCCTCAACAAATGGAAACCCCTCCTCTATTACCAGTATTTCGTCGCAAAGCCCATCAAGCTCCTTAATTAATCCGATGGGCAGTGGATATTGCGAAATCTTAACCACAGAATAGGGACAGTCGGTTTGGCTGTAATGCTCCTTCAGGTAATTATATGCGAGACCACAGCAAATAATCCCCAGGCTGCGATCTGAGCCGGGAAGGAGCTCATTGTAAGCAGAATTTTCAGAGGTCAGCAGCATTTCAGGCTGCTTGTCAAGCAACCGACGGTATTTTAAACGGGCAAATGCAGGAAGCAGTAGAAACTGTTTTGGATCGGATGGTAGCGAAATTGAATTTTCGGCCCGGGGATTCTGTTGCACCACGCCAGATCGTGAATGTGCCAGCCGCGTGGTTAAACGCAGTATAACCGGAACCTGCATCCGTTCAGACAGATCCAGACCGTACAGCGTCATATCGTAAGCTTCCTGCTGACAGGAAGGTTCCAGGATGGGCACCATTCCAAATTTGCCGTAAAAACGGGTATCCTGCTCATTTTGAGAAGAGTGCATCGATGGATCGTCGGCAACCGCCAACAACAAACCTCCATGTATGCCCGTTACACAGGAATTCATGAAGGGATCGGCGGCTACGTTAAGCCCCACATGCTTCATACAAACAAGAGAACGCTTGCCGGCATAAGACATCCCCAAGGCTGCTTCGTAAGCAGTCTTTTCGTTGGCCGACCAGGTTCTGTGGATGTTGCGCCTGATAGCTCCGGTATTCGATTGTATATATTCTGTAATCTCGGTTGATGGCGTTCCGGGATAAGCATACACCCCCGAAATACCTCCATCAATGGCGCCCTGACCTACTGCCTCGGCGCCCAGCAGTAACATCTTTTGCATAACTGCAGTTTTGGTTCCTTGGTTTTAATCAAATCTACGACTCTTCCCAGGTCGAAACCACCGCAATTGTCAGGCTTAAGCTACCCGAAAAATACTCTATAACATATAGATTACCGAAGTGCAGTAACTGTTTCGTATTTGCCCACAGCTTCAAAATAACCGGTCCCCGGCGGCACATTCCGGGAGATGCAATAGTAGTTCCAGACATCGCCAAAAGGCATACTTTTCATCTCCTCGAGGAGTGCAAGCCGCTCGAAAAGCCTGCCCTCATCTTCGTACCCGCTAAGCAATACTCGGGGTTCGAGGAGCGCAAAAAGCAGCGCTTTTTGTGCAGCTCTGGTACCCACAACATAGGCACCAATGCGGTTGATACTGGCATCAAAGAAATCGAGCGCCAATGAAGAACGGTGCAGGACGTTACTTCGCACTAGTTCAAGGGCCAGATCACGCATGGCATCGTTAAAAGTAACTACATGGTCACTGTCCCAGCGAATGCCGCGGCTAAAATGAAACAGGAGCTTCTTAACGTATAGCATTACCGCCGACACTTTATCGGCTACAGATTCGGTAGGATGGAAATGCCCCATATCGAGACAAAGCATTTTGTTGCGGGTAATGGAGTATCCCATATAAAACTCGAACGAACCCACGACAAAGCTTTCGCTGCCAATTCCAAAAAGCTTGCTCTCTACCGCATCCAGCATCTCTTCCTCCTTGATAGGCGTTTGAAAAATGGCGTCGAGCGATTCTTCGAGGAGGCGACGATGCAGAAGCCGGTTAACCGTCTCATCCTTGGCTCCATCAGGAATCCAAACATTGTGGATGCAAGGACTACCCTGCTCACGCCCCATATATGCAGCAATCTCTCTGCACCTGCGTCCGTGCTCGACCCAGAAATCTCTTATACCGGCATCGGCGTTTGCCAGTGTAAAACCGTCAGAAGCTTTGGGATGACCAAAAAATGAGCTGTTAAAATCGAGGGCAATACCAAGTTGGCTAGCCCATTGCACCCAACTGATGAAGTGTTCAGGACCTATTGCATCACGATCGGCCGGCCGGTGGCTGAAATCACCATAAATGGCGTGCAGATTCACCCTTATGGGGCCTGGAATTAACGACATCGCCATTTCCAAATCATCACGAAGATGTTGTATAGTTTTAGCCCTTCCCGGATAGTTTCCTGTTACTGCCAATCCTCCTCCAGGTTCACCGCTGTGGTGTTCAAACCCATGAACATCGTCGGCCTGCCAGCAGTGCAGTGAAATGGGTATTTGCGAAAGCTGTTGCAACGCGGCATCGGTATCGACACCCAGCGCAGCATAGCGCTCTCTTGCCAGATTGTAGCTTGTAATTTCAGACATTTTGGTTCATTATGTTTTTAAATTTGATGTACGCTTCCTGATGCATTCCACCCGAAACCGGAGTATAGAAAACAGGGGCAAACGAGTTGCTCACAATTTTCCGGATGTCATCGTGCGAATGGACGAAGCCGAGCGCATAGGCCTGCATCAGCAAATTTCCGATGGCAGTGGCCTCTGCAGGACCTGCCAAAACCGGTCGGCCTGTTATATCGGATGTTAATTGGCATAGAAGTTCATTGTTCGCACCACCCCCGATGATATGAATCTTCGAAATTGTGAAACCCACTACTGCTTCGAGCTGTTCCAGCGTATACATATACTTTAACGCGAGACTGTCGAATACACAGCGTGCAATTTCGCTTTGGGTGGCCGGAACATGCTGACCACTTTCACGGCAGAACGATTGAATGGCTTCAGGCATATTGTCGGGATTAAGAAACCGATGGTTGTCAGGGTCAATCATAAAGCGAAAAGGTTTTTCGCTGTGGCAAAGGGCAATCAATTCCTCCCAACTCCTATCCGATTCCCTGTCCCACTGCTGTTTACACCCCTGAATAAGCCATAAGCCCATAATGTTTTTAAGGAAACGGGTAGTACCGAATACTCCCCCTTCGTTGGTAAAATTAAGCAGCCGACTCTGTTCATTCACAATTGGACCGGCACATTCTATGCCTAACAGCGACCAGGTACCTGAACTGATATACGCCCAGTGCTCTCCATCGGCAGGCACGGCGGCCACTGCCGAGGCAGTATCATGCGAGGCAACAGCGACACATGGAATTTCGGAACTTCCGGTCGAAGCGCACACCTCGGGAAGGATGGGACCAACTATTGATCCGGGAAGAATAATTTCAGGCAAAATTGAAGAGGATACTCCTATGGCCTCAAAAAGTCGTGGCTCAGGTGAGGGGCTTCCAGGTTTTAGGAGCGCCGATGTGCTGGCAATGGTGTACTCACATTTTTGAACTCCGGTGAACATAAAATTGAGTGCATCGGGCGTAAACAAAAGATGTTGGGCAATATTCAAACGACTGTCGTTACTGCGCGACGACGTAAAGAGCTGAAAGATGGTATTGAATTGCATAAATTGGAGTCCCGACAACTGGTATAGCGTAGCCTCGTCCATAATTTTAAAAAAATCGGACATAACCCCATCGGTCCTGTGATCACGGTAAGCATAGGGTAACCCCAACAATGCTCCTTCGGAATCAACCAAGGCATAATCAACACCCCATGTGTCGATACCAACCGATTGTGGCTGTATACCATGCTTCTCTATACACATTGAGAGGCCTGTTTTTAATGATTCGAACAGAGCAAAAATGTTCCAGTAGAAATGTCCGTGAAGAGGGAGCATGGCATTTTTGAAACGATGAATCTCAGTGAGCTTAAGTTTTCCATCAATCAGTGTTCCCAGAATCGCACGACCACTGGAAGCACCAATGTCAAAAGCAAGAAAAGAAGGATGCATAGCATAGGGTTTTAAAACCATCGGAATGGGCAAACAGCAAGGGAGTGCAAATTAGATTTTTTTGATTAAACCCGGAACATTCAACAAATCTAAATTGCATAGAAAATGACTAAGAAACTCAAAAGGCAACCCTAATTAAAAAATGTTGTGCAACAGAAAGTGAAGATTAAACTTTTGGCCTTCAATTGCATCAAAAGTCATTATTTCTATAAATATAAACCTGTTACTAATAATACCAAACAAAGATGGGGTTGGCGGAATTGCAATTGGCAGGCTGTCATAATACCTTGAATTAACCCATTTGCCGTTGGCCTTTATAGCCTATAAACTCTAATTCAACCAATAATACTAAAAATCATTCCTATGAAAAAAAACGACACTCAGGCTGCGATGGATCGTAGAAAATTCCTTGGACTCTCGGCACTCGGGCTTACAGGTTTGACCATATTGCCCAGCTGGAAGGTTAACGGGGCAGGATTCGCTCCCAGCGACAGGGTAACGCTTGGTTTTATTGGCCTTGGCCAGCAGGCGCTATCAGATTTTGCCAGTTTTGGCAGTGTGCCCGGGGTTCAGGTAGCAGCCTGCTGCGATGTTGACTCTATGAAACAGACAAGGTTTATGAACCGTGTTAAAACCTGGCAGGAAACAAAAGGCCTCAACCAACGTTGCGACACCTACGAATATTACGAACAACTCCTTGAGCGCAGGGATATCGACGCCGTAGTTATTGTGACACCCGACCACTGGCATGCACTCCAGACCATTCATGCTATTGAGGCGGGCAAAGACGTTTACGTTCAAAAACCCCTGGCTTTCACCATTCAGGAAGGACTAAAAATGATCAAATGCACGCGCAATAACAAAAAAATAGTGCAGGTAGGTAGTCAGCAGCGCTCAAGTAAAGAGTTTCAAAAGGCAATTGAACTGGTGCAATCGGGAGCCATCGGGCATATCGAAAAAATTCATGCTAAGGTGGGCGATCCCCCCAAACCTCTCGATCTGCCGGAGCAGCCGGTTCCAGCCAATTTAAATTGGAATCTGTGGCTAGGACCCCTTAACGATTCCAACATTCGTTACCATCCCGATCTTGCACCCCCCATTTCGCTTAATCCGGAACAACGCGAAGCCCTATGGGGTGCGTGGAGATGGTACCGTGAAACCGGCAACGGTTATACTGCCGACTGGGGTGCACATATGTTCGACATCGCCCAGGCAGCCATAGGCATGGACGGTTCGGGGCCGTCAGAAATCATTCCAAAAGGATACAATGGGACAGAATACCTCACCTTTAAATACCTTAATGGAGTGGTAATGACCGAACAACCTTATATTGAGGATCATGCCGGAGCGCAGGGTATCAAGTTTTTTGGCACCAAAGGATGGATTGAAGTAGGCAGGGGTTATTTGGGCTGCTCCGACGCTTCTCTTGTTCCAGAGAACCTGGCAGGCCGCAGGCCAAGACAGATGTCGGCCGAAGAGAGAAGAGCCATGTTCCAGCAAATGCAGCAGAGCGCCTCACGCGGAGCCGGAAGTTTCGAAATTAGTGCTCCGCACATGCAGGATTTTATTGATTCGGTGAAAGACAGGAAAGATCCTATTGCACCCGTTGAGGTAGGAGCCAGCACCAATACCATGTGCTGTTTGGGCAACATCGCTACGGAGCTGGGCCGTCCGGTTAAATGGAACCCTGCCACCCTAAGTTTTGGTGATGATGCAGAAGCTGCAGCCCACCGCTTAAACCATTATGAATACAGAAGACCTTATAAACTCTAAAGTTTTAACAATATACAATGGAAACAAAAAGAGAATTTCTTAAAAAAGTCGGATTGATTACCGCCGCCACCCTAACCGGTGGAGCCTTTGCATCAGCTAATACTAAGGTTCCAGTTGCTGCCGCCCAACCGGGCAAGAAAATTGGTTTACAAATCTACTCGCTCGGGCGTGAGCTGGGAGCAGATGTGCCCAACGGCCTGAAGCGGATAAAAGAAATCGGCTATTCAACCATTGAACTTGCCGGCTACCGCGATGGGAAGGTGGGTAATATCGATGTAGTTGAATATAAAAAACTGGCCAATGATGCAGGATTGAAAATTACCGGCTCGCATGTTAATCCGCCTGTGCGTCAGTTTACCCGCGACAACATGGCCGACGTTGCTGAATTCTGGAAAAAGGCTGCCGACGATCATGTTAAGCTGGGTGTTAATACTCTGGTACAACCAATGATGCCGGCAATCGCCAACCACGACGATGTGGCCATAGTTTGCGATGTATTCAACAAGGCAGGCGAGATTGCAAAAAGCGCCGGTATTCGTTGGGGATACCACAATCACCAGATGGAATTCCAGCGTGTTGTGAAGGAGGAAGATAAAGCGCGCCAGACCAATCCTTGGATGCCCGTTGGTGATGTAATCTATGATTTAATGTTAAAGGGTACCGATCCGGGACTGGTTTTCTTTGAGATGGATGTTTACTGGACCGTTATGGGACAAAACGATCCACTGGAGTATTTCGAGAAACATGCAGGTCGTTTCCCAATTCTGCATATAAAGGACCGCTCAATTCTCGGTCGTTCCGGCATGATGAATTTCGAGAATATATTCAACAAAGCCTATCAGAACGGATTGGAGGAGTTTTATGTAGAACTTGAAAACATACGTGAAGGAGTTACCCAGTTTGAAGGGGTAAAGCTCTGCTTCGATTACCTCTACAATGCACCGTTTGTGAAATAAAAGTTTGGCTGGCTTGCGGGAGAAAGTACAATCTGCAGTAAAGAGACGATTTGAAAAATATTGTCTCGTTTTTGCAGGTATCTTCTTCCGCAATCCGCAGCCAGAATATTCTGCCTAATTGTTCTGCTGACAAAGAGTGAAAGTGCTACTATCTCCCATCAAAATGCAGACGGGCAAACTGAATGAATTGCTGCCAGTCATAGGGTGTAACATCGTGACCACCCTCCCGGATATGGTAACCAATCCGATGCATTACAGGCACCTGCACTGCAGGCA
Source organism: Prolixibacteraceae bacterium UBA6162 (assembly GCA_002428215.1). The sequence continues at coordinate 4,177 of DIUI01000013.1, read as the reverse complement.
TTTCGAGGGATGGTAATCCCTCATAACCATACAGTGAATACACCGGAGTTGCATAAACCCCCGACAAATATTCTCCTTTAGGATCGGCCCAGCGGTCGTTAACGGCACTTGCAATATAAATCGGCCGAGGCGCCATCAATGCTATCAGCTGATGCTGATCGAAAGGCAAAAGCTCCTCCTTGTTGTTGTATTTTTTAAAATTCCCGGCAAACCAATGGGGAAAAGCCGTGTTGATTCTTTCGACCGTCTCCCCATATTTGCGCCTCGAAAGCGCAGCTCCACCACACCCAGAATTGTTTGAAATTACCATAGCAAACCGCTCATCGATTGCACCGGCCCACAGAGCAGCCTTGCCCAACCGCGAGTGCCCCATAACGGCCACCCGTGTTGCATCGACATAATTGTCGGTTTCCAGAAAATCCATTGCCCGGCTTAACCCCCAGGCCCAGGCCGCAAGGGCACCCCATTCATCGGGGGCAGGAGATTGTTGTACATCATTATACGAAAAGGGATGCACCCCATTTCCGAAATCATTGTAATCCGGATCCACATCACCATAAAACATTACACCTATGCCATAGCCTGCTTCCAGAATCTCTGCTATCGCCCAACGATTGGTTCGCACACCACGACTCTGTTCTGAAAGCCGGTTGTCGAAAACTCCAAAAGCTTCATTGTTATTCGCCCAGGAATTGCTGATGAATACTTTAGGATCATCAGTAACCGTGTGGTTCCCATAAAAATTATAACCCAAAAAGAGAGGTGCCGGGGATTCACTAATGGGTGTATAGATAAGCAACCCCACAGTTAGACGCTGGTTACCCTTCTCGAGTATGAGCTCAATCTGACGGCGGCGTGCATTGGTATAAGGCGTATCAGTTCCCTCTTCCACAATTCTGAAGTCTGTCATGTGCAAATCGGCAGGGATTCTGCCAAACATCTCCGTGGCAAAAAGGTTCAGAGTTGCAGGTCTTAACTGCTGCTCCCATTCAGAAACCGTATTTACAGCTTTTCCTTGCTGATTTATCAGCACACCCGGTAGTTGATAAACAGGAACTTTCGATTCATCGTAATTGGGCTGAGGCTGTGCCATCAAAATAGTAATTGAGGCCAAAAGGAAAACAGAAAAGAGGATACGTTTCATACTGCAATCATTAGGGATTATTGGAACTTTGATGCAACCTCAATAAATGTTTATCGGTGCGGACCACCAGGCTGCCCGAGACAAAACCGGGAGTAGCTTTTACGGTCTCGCCCAGACCGTATTCGGCCACCAGTTCATAGGTTGCTGAAGGCTTCAGAATGTAGAGCGTTCCACGGGTATCAATTATATAAATGTGACCCCCGGCATAGATAGGAGAAGCGTTGAACATGCCGCGCAGCCGTTCTTTCCAAACAACCTCTCCGTTTTCAGCTTTAAGGCAAGTGACTGTTCCCCGCTCGTGAACCATGTAAATATTTTCATCAACCACCACAGGGGTTGTAATCTGCGGAACATCGGTTTCGGTTTGCCACAGCAGGTGGGTTTTGGCGATATCTCCCCTACCACGGGGATCAACTGCAAAAAGCTTCACATAACTGGCCCTGTCGGGTTCAAAGATCCAACCGGAATTGAAATAAACGATTCCATTGTAAACAAATGGCATTCCAACGGTTGAGTCGTATCCATACCAGAGGTGCCACAACTCTTCGCCAGTGGCAACGTCGTATGCAATACAAAGCTGTGCACCATTGCTGATTAGTTGCTCGACACCCTCAACCATTACCACAATTGGCGTAGTATAAGCTTTTCTATACACAGGTGCTATATCCTTATACAGGTCAAGCGGTCGGTGGCGTTTCCAGAGCATTTCTCCGGTGCGTTTGTCAAGTGCAGCAATGTACTGAACATCGGTGCCTTCTATATGCACAATCAGCCGGTCGCGATGGAGCAAAAGTGATGATGCAGCACCCTGCATATGCTGGCAGTTCAAATCGGTACGCGACCAAACCAGAGTAAAGTCGCGGGTATTAAAACAAGCAGTGCCATAAGTTCCGTAGTGTATATACACAAAACCATCTTCAATCGCAGGGGTTGGAGTAGCATAGGAATTGGTTGCATGCATTTGCTGAATCTCCTCCGGCATGTAAACAACGTGGTCGAACAATATTTTCCCGCTTGTAAAATCAACACATACTACCGATAATTTCGACCCATCAGGGGTAGCATTGGTGAGCCACACCTGATTTCCGAAGACCACAGGGGAGGACCATGCCAATCCTTCGAGAGGCGTTTTCCAGATTTGAATATCAGATAGTTCAAAGAAAACCGGATAACTTCCGGCCGCTGCCCTTCCATCGAGATGACTCCCCCTTAGGTGCGTCCAGTGGTTCTGTGCTATGAGTGACGAAATGTTGATTAAAAGAAGCAACAATACATTGACAACTTTCATAAGCATTGGTTTTCAGCTAAAGTACAAAAAAAGCGACAGAGTGTTAATTTGTTGTACCTGCCATCATGAAAATGTGATTTAGCATAAAGACAAAAGAATCCTTTTTTTACATTTGCGCCCCAATAGAAATTATAAATGGAAGAAATCAGAAATGTTGCCGTCATTGCGCACGTTGACCATGGTAAAACAACGCTGGTAGACAGAATTTTATATCAGGGTAAACTTTTTCGCGACAATCAGGAAGTTCAGGAGTTAATTCTCGACAACAACGACCTTGAAAGGGAAAGGGGTATAACCATTCTGTCGAAGAATGTCTCGGTGCGCTATCGAAATATAAAAATCAATGTAATTGATACCCCGGGTCACTCCGATTTTGGGGGTGAAGTGGAGCGGGTCCTCAATATGGCCGATGGTGTTTTACTTATCGTTGATGCCTTTGAGGGACCTATGCCCCAAACCAGGTTCGTTTTGCAAAAAGCGCTCGAGATAGGCTTGAAACCGGTTGTGGTTATCAATAAGGTAGACAAGCCCAATTGCAACCCCGAGGAAACCCACGAAAAAGTTTTCGACCTGATGTACAGTCTCGATGCGACTGAAGATCAGTTAGATTTTCCAACAGTCTACGGATCCTCAAAAGATGGATGGATGGGACCCGACTGGAAAACGCCTACTGAAGATGTAACTTTTCTGCTCGACACCATCATCGAACACATCCCCCCCGCCAAGATGATAGAGGGAACTCTTCAGATGCGAATTACCTCGCTAGACTATTCGTCTTATATGGGAAGGATTGCTGTGGGCAAGGTTAGCCGTGGAACGCTCATTCCGGGCAGTCAGGTTATGCTGGTAAAAAGGGATGGATCTACAGTAAAAAACACTGCCAAAGAGGTCTATTTGTTCGAAGGATTAGGCAAGGAAAAGACCAAATTGCCTATTCCATCGGGTGAGATATGTGCAGTCTACGGCCTGGAAAACTTCGAAATCGGAGATACCATTGCAGATCTTCTTGAACCCGAAGGACTCTCGCATATACAAGTGGATGAGCCAACCATGAGTATGCTCTTTGCTGCCAACAATTCACCCTTCTTTGGAAGGGAAGGCAGTTTTGTAACATCGCGACAGCTGCGTGAAAGGCTATACAAAGAGACCGAGAAGAATCTGGCACTCAAAGTTGAGGATACTGCCTCGGCCGACACTTTCCTGGTCTATGGACGGGGCATTTTGCATCTCTCGATTCTGATTGAGACCATGCGCCGCGAAGGCTATGAGTTGCAGGTAGGCCAGCCCAAAGTACTTTTAAAGGAGATTGATGGCGTAAAACATGAGCCCATTGAATTTATGACAGTGCAGGTTCCTGAAGAGTTTTCGGGAAAAGTTATAGAACTGGCAACATCACGTAAGGCGGAGATTGCCAACATTGAGGTAAAAAATGAACGCTCGCATCTGGAATTTTTCATTCCGGCACGCGGAATCATCGGGTTACGCAATCAGATGCTTACTGCTACTGAAGGCGAAGCCGTAATGGCACACCGCTTTAAAGGGTATGAACCCTGGAAGGGCGATCTTGCCGTAAAGCGAAACGGTTCACTAATCGCTCTGGAAACCGGAACGTCCATTGCCTATTCCATCAACAAACTTCAGGACAGGGGCAAATTCTTTATTTTCCCGGGCGAAGATGTTTATGCCGGACAGGTAATTGGAGAAAACAGCCGTATGGACGACCTCACGGTGAATGTAACCGTTAC
>DIUI01000039.1 GCA_002428215.1 Prolixibacteraceae bacterium UBA6162 | reverse complement strand
CCTCCAAAGCGCATTTTTGATTCATACCTGAACGTAAAAAGCAAGCGAACCAGAAATTGAACAAGCGCACCAATACTAAACGCAATGACTACCGAAAGCAGAATGCCAAAAATGATGGCCAGGGCCTTTCCTGAATTTATGTAAAGAGCCAGATCGGCAACCGACCCGCCAAGTAGTTTTATTTTAACCAAAGCCACGGCCACAGCAGCACCCAACAATTCAAATACGATCGACACTGTTGTGGAAGTAGGAAGTCCGAGGGTATTGAAGGTATCGAGCAGAATGATATCTGTAATCATTACCGCCAGAAAAATGACCATGATCTCAGAAAACGCAAGCATTTCAGGATGAAAAACGCCCTTGCGGGCTACCTCCATCATGCCAGTGGAGAAGGTGGTTCCAACCAGGATGCCCGCAGCAGCTACAGTAAATATTTGCCACTTGGGCGCAGCTTTAGAACCGAATGCTGAATTGAGAAAATTCACAGCATCATTGCTGACTCCAACTATAAGGTCGGAAACAGCCAGGGCAAAAAGTAGTATTACTATAATCAGATAGTAATTTTCCATGCGCTTTTCGTGAATCGTCTGCAAAAGTACACAGAGGATTCATGGGGAACCCATTTCGGTCATTATTAAAACATTAATTGTGTATAAAATTACTGTTAATCAGCATTTAATAATATTTACCTACATTTGGCCACGAATGAAAAGATCAGCAAAACCGGTTCATAGAGCTGGTTGTGATTCGAAAAAATACAGAAAAATGACTGTGTTATGAAACCCTTTTCAACCCGTCAGCTTACCTTTTATGTGTCAGGAATTTTAACCATTCTGATGGCGTTTCTTATGTTGCTCAACTATTACGTAAGCGACAACTTCCTTACCATTCTGCTTTTCGCCCTTCTCTTTTTGGGGAGCTCTTACCTTATTCTGAGAATATTTCTGAACAAGTTTATTACCGACAAAATTAAACCGGTGTACAAAACCATCCGCGATTTGCCGGTAAGCAGTAAAAAACTCGACGCCCGAAAATTTTTACAAACCATCTCCCTCTCCGATGTACGCGAAGAGGTCGAGGAGTGGGCAAAAACCCAGACCGAGGAGATTGAGCGTCTAAAAGATCTTGAACGTTACCGAAAGGAGTTTGTAGGCAATGTTTCGCACGAATTAAAAACCCCTATTTTCAACATTCAGGGTTATATTTTAACGCTTCTAGAGGGGGGACTCGACGATCCCAAAATAAACAAACTCTATCTGCAGCGAACCGAAAAGAGTATCGACCGAATGATTTCAATTGTAGAAGATCTTGAGTCGATTACCAAACTCGAGGCAGGAGAGTTGAAACTTATTATGGAAAATTTCGATATTGTTAGACTAGTCGAGGATGTTTTCGATATGCAACAAATGCTGGCACAGGAGCGAAAAGTTTCGCTCACCATCGCCCAGCGCCCCGACCGGCCGGTTTTGGTAAAAGCCGATAAAAAACGGATCACCGAAGTACTCAGTAACCTCATCAATAATGGAATCAAGTACAACCGAAAGAAAGGTGAAGTAAAAATCACCTTTTACGATATCGAAGACCACATTATGCTGGAGGTGGCCGATAGTGGATTTGGCATCGAAAAAAAGGATCTGCCCCGGGTATTCGAACGATTTTTCAGAGTCGATAAATCGAGATCGAGAGAACAGGGAGGTACCGGACTGGGCCTATCTATTGTAAAGCACATTATTGAAGCCCATGACCAGACCATAAATGTTAAGAGTGTGATCGAAGAAGGCACTACCTTTACCTTCACGCTCGAAAAAGCCGGCAGGGACAACCTCTTCCCCGGAGGATAACAAAGATTGATTAACTTTGAAAGAGCAAATACTTCCTCTGATTTCAAAAATAACCAGATAACTCTTCAATTATGAGCGACAACCCATTTAAAATATTGCTGGTCGACGATGAAATTGATATCCTTGAATTCATCAGTTACAATCTTAAAAAGGAGGGCTTTAAGGTCTATACCGCCAGCAATGGAGTTGAGGCAATAGCGATTGCCGAGAAAAAGCAACCCCATCTTATTCTGCTCGATGTAATGATGCCAGAAATGGACGGAATTGCAGCATGTGAGGAGATTCGGCGTATCCCGAGCCTGAGCAACACTCTCGTAGCATTTCTAACAGCCCGGGGTGAGGATTATTCTCAAATTGCAGGTTTTGAGGCTGGTGCCGACGACTATATTACCAAGCCCATTCGCCCCAAAGTGCTTATTAGCCGCGTTAAGGCGTTGCTAAAACGCTTCTCATCCGGTATTGCCGAAACTCCTGAACCCGTCAATACCAATACAATGTCTATAGGAGATCTGGAAATCGACAAAGAAAGGTACCTGATCCGTTTGGGTAAGGAGGAGATGGTTTTGCCTCGCAAAGAGTTTGAGCTGCTCTCTTTGCTGGTGAGTAAACCAGGAAAAGTATTTACCCGCGAAGAGATCTATTTTTCGGTTTGGGGTGATAATGTTGTGGTTGGAGACCGAACCATTGATGTTCACATCAGAAAATTACGCGAAAAAATTGGCAACGACCATATAAAGACCCTCAAGGGTATCGGCTACAAGTATGTTGAATAAGTCGATCCATTGATTTGCCACTGTTGGAATTTTGGTAGGATTTTTGTTGAATTTCGCAACTAACACCTGTTAATCAATTACATAATAAATAATGAAGCGAGCGCTTTGGTATTTTTGACACAGTGGCAAATATCCCCTTAACGCGCATTGCATCTTATACCATAGCTAACAAACAATTTTATAAGATGAAATATACTTTTACGGCAGTAATCCTCCTCATGTTAACCCTTTCCTGTTCGAACCAGGGAAAGCAGTTTATGCATAAAAACATAACCGGCAAAGCAGGCGAATTAGTGGTTGTCATCTCCAAGGCCGCCTGGGAAGCTGAGCCGGGGGAGTCGATCAGACAAACTCTTGCCCAACCTCAGCTTGCATTGCCCCAGGACGAACCTTTGTTTGACTTGATATCTGTTCCACAAGAGGCTTTCAGGGAGATTTTTCAGACTACCCGAAACATTATCCAAACACGCATTTCTTCGGTTACAGAAGAACCCGGAGTCTTCTTTAAAGAGAATGTTTGGGCCTACCCACAGGCCGTTGTGGAGATTAATGCCCGTGATTATCAAGAGTTTAACGAGTTGTTTAAGCAGCATTCCGACCGGATTACCGGATTTTTTCTAAGGGCTGAAAGAGAACGTTTGGCGAACAACTACCGCGAATACCATGACAAAGGAGTGCGATCGACTCTTGATACCAAATATGACATTCTACTGAATGTTCCTCCCGGATTCCAAATTTCGCAGGAGAAATCCAATTTTGTTTGGTTGCGTTACGAAACTCCTGAAATTTCGCAGGCGCTGCTCGTCTATTGGTTCCCCTATTCATCCGACAGCACCTTTACCTACGACTACTTGCTGCAAAAACGCGATAGCATTTTGCGCGCCAATGTTCCAGGTCCGCTGCCCGGAAGCTGGATGACCACTGAACAACGCATCCCACCCCTGTTTCAGATTGTACAGCACAACGGCAACTATGCCGCCGATATACGAGGTTTATGGCGGGTTGAAAATGATTTTATGGGCGGACCTTTTGTTATGCTTGCTGAACTCGATGCTGTTCGCCAGCGTATTGTGGTTGCCGATGGCTATGTATATGCCCCCAGTAAGGACAAGCGCAATTTTATTCGGCAGATAGAAGCCATGGTGTACTCTATGCGTTTCAACGATCAGGATCAGAACAACCGATTAAATCAACAGGCCCAAATGGGTAATTGAGAATCGCAGCCGACCAGGAATACCGGAGTTTTTAACTTTTCTCTTTTCGGCTATGACCCTTGGGGTTTGAAGTTAAGCCATACAACTATTGGTCGTCCGAATATTGACTTTTTTTGCTTAATAATGGTTCATTCGCCAGCCTATGATTTTGTTTATCAGATAACTACATTTTCTAAACCATAAATCAAACTTTACACCGATGAAAAAATTTGGCTTAGTTTTCATTGCTCTGGCCTTAATCTTCTGGAATACAACAGGGCAGGATTCCAAAATCAACATGGTCGTTATTGGAGCTCACCCCGATGATTGCGACATTAAAGCGGGAGGAACGGCGGCCCTGATGTCGAAAATGGGGCACAACGTACTCTTTATTTCGGTAACCAACGGAGATGCCGGCCACCACGAAATGGGCGGCGGGGCTCTTGCCCGTCGCCGTATGGCTGAATCGGCAGAGGCCGGAAGAAGGCTTGGTATTACCTATGTGGTTCTTGACCACCACGATGGAGAATTAATGCCCTCATTGAACATCAGGCTTGAACTGATTCGTCTCATTCGAAATTGGAATGCGGATGTTGTTATCAGTCATCGCCCAAACGATTACCACCCCGATCACCGCAACGCCTCAACGCTTGTACAGGATGCTGCATATATGGTAATTGTGCCCAATGTGGCGCCAGATACCAAACCACTCGCGAAAAACCCGGTCTTCCTATACATGGAGGATCGTTTTCAGCGACCCAATCCATTCAGACCCGATGTTGCGGTGGATGTATCGGAAGTATTCGACCAGAAAATTTATGGAATGGCAGCCCATGAATCGCAATTTTTTGAGTGGCTCCCCTGGACCAATGGCCGGTTACACGAGGTTCCTAAAGGTGCATCCGAACGAGTGGAATACCTGAAAAGTGCACGTTATTTCGGCATCTCTCCACAGGTTAGGGAAACATTGGCGAAATGGTATGGTGCATCCAGAGCAGCAGCCTCTTCATCGGCAGAGGCCTTCGAAGTATGTGAATATGGACGTCAGCCATCGGACGACGAAATCAGACGAATTTTTCCAATGCTTAAACCATAAAAAAGCTGCTTCCGGTGAATACCAAGAAAATCTTGTCTTTGATATCAACCGGAAGCAGACCCTGAAAAAGTATTGAATTTTGTCGCTCTTTTCCTACTTCTGAGGCACAAAAATTACATCAATTACATTGGTGTTGCTGAAGTAGCGCTTTGCATAGCTATGCAAATCCGTCAGGGTTAAAGCCGCCAGAACATCTTCATAGTTTGCTGGATCGTCGTTATTGATGTTATGCAAGTAATAGCCGTTGAGTACGCTCAGCCAATAGCTGTTATTGGCTTTTGCCTGCTCGCGCTCCTTTGCCATATTTTTCACAACCTTATCGAAATCATCAAAACTGGGGCCTTCAGCCACCAATTGGTCAATTTCGCGGTAAAGAATAGATTTTAAATACTCTGCACGTTCCGGATCGGTATCAAAGCTCATCTGAAGGGTTTTTGATTCTTTGGGGAAATATTGGGTTTGGAGGGAAACCCCCACTCCATAAGTACCTCCCTCCTTCTCGCGGATCTCTTCGGTATAACGAATGCGCAAAATACCTCTCAAAACTTCCGCCATCAGGTTTTCGGCAGGTAGATAGGCATCATCGTTGTTGAACATTACCACAATGTTGGCTTTCTCTGTCTGCAAAACGACGGGAATCTGTTTTGTAATGGTCCCTTGGGGAAAAGAAGCATCGGTTAAGGCTGGTTCCTCGGTTCTGGGCAGATCGGTTATAGATCCGATATACTTTTCGGCCAATTGTTTTACCAGCTCTTCTTCAATATTTCCCACAATAAAGAAGATGAAATCCCCGGCATCAGCAAATCGGTCGCGGTAAATCTCTTCGAGTTGGGCCAGCGAAAATTCTTCAAACAATTCAGGGGTAATCAACTTGGTCCTCTCGCTGTATCCGGTACGCAACATTAACAGGGAGTCGCTCATCAGTTTTTGCGGATTCTTGGCCATATTGGCCACCGAGGTTATAAGTCTTGAAGTAACAGACTGATAAGCTTCTTCGTCAAAACGGGGATGCTCAAAATGCAAATACAGAAGTTCCATAAGGGTTTCGAAATCGCGTGGAGTACTGCTGCCACTAATGTTTTCGGAAAATCCAAGCAATGATGGAGATAGGTTAACATTCTTCCCGGCAAGCATCCTGCGAAGAGCAACGGCATCGAAATCGCCAACGCCAAATGAACCGATATAGTTGCCAAACATTGCCGCTGCAGCCAGTTTCTCGGGTCCGTAGAGCGAAGTTCCCCCTTTGCTTGTTGCCAGCAGAAGCACATTGTCTTTCTGATAATCGGCAAACCGGTAAACCACACGTGCATTATTGGCCAGTGTCCACTCCACAGCATTGATGGCCTCAATGTGGCGAACAGATACGACTGGCGCTCCCTTAAGCGTTTGATTTATTAATGAGGTTGCCAACTCAGCTTCCTGGTATGGCTCAATAACTGCTTTGCCTACTTCCTGAAGCACAGAGAAAGCCTGCTGCTCCGATAGTAGTTGATAATTGGGCGATTCTGGTCCGGTAACCACAATTACGCGGTTCTTGTCGCCCATCATATTTTTTAGTTCACTCCAAACTTCGTCCATGGTAATCTGAGTTAACACCAACTGCAAATATTCCCATTCGAAGTCGGGCGAAGGAATGGGTTCACCGGTAAGGTAGTGGTTTACAATGGTGCGAATAATCTGGTCGTTTCTTACCTTATCCTGCTGTTTCCAGCGGGTTTCGGCCTGACTAAGCATGCCCGCCCTGGCCCGTTCCAGTTCTGAAAGGCGAAAACCGTGTTGCAGAGCCCGGTGCGCTTCGGTATATATAGCATTAAAGGCTTCCTCCATTCGGTTGGGGTGTGCATTCACCGAAATGGTAAAAGCATTGTAACCCCTTACAAAACCACCAGCACCTACCCTGCCGTTGATAAACGGTGGATTTCCCTTCTGCACCAATTCGCTGATCCTGTCATTCATCATTCGATTTAACAGACTATAAACCAACTGGCTGCGGTAGTAATTCATATCCTTACCCTCAGGCATGGTTCCGGGAAGTTTGTAGTACATAGCAACGGAGTGGCCTGTAGCTTCAGGGTCTGAAGCTTG
>DIUI01000141.1 GCA_002428215.1 Prolixibacteraceae bacterium UBA6162 | reverse complement strand
TGGGCTGTTAAAAACAGATCGAGCTTCCGCATCACCATTCTGTAATTGCTCAGCGTACCCGTTGCGAGGTGAAATAGTCTGATGCTTTCCCCCTCATGTATAAAAACAACAAATCCATCCAGACTAATCTGAATGGATAGTTGGTATTTTTTCGCTTCAGGAAGATTTAGAAGCTCATCCCGAAAAGTATATTCCTGCATGTAAATTTATTCCCAGTTTCCGGCGTTGTTGTTGGTTTCGGTAAGCGATCCAACCTTTAGCCCGGGGTAGCGGTTTTGCACCCTGCGCTGGTCGTTTAAATTAATGACCAATTGGCGGTCGAGCTCACGAAGCAACACGTTGTTGTGTACTCTGGCTTCAAAAACCGGAACGCTGATTCCTGAACCGGTAACTACTACGTTGGCACCCAGATTGAAGTAGGCGAGGGTATCGGCAAGTGGAACGATTTTTAAATGTTCCGGATTAAAGTTGTGGTCAAACAATTCGTCGAGAACACTCGTACGGATGGTGTCGCGGATGATGAGACCCAATTGCATGGCACGGCGTTCGTTTATTCCTTTTTCAACCATACTGTCGGTAAGGTTGCCGATTTTGCGCACAGAGCGTATTGAATCGTATTTTACAAAGTGGATAAGCGTGTCCCAGCTACCGGTAAACCGGCCATATACATCTTTGTATGCAAGCTGCGCTTTGCGAATATCTTTCAGCCGTTCAATGGTAACATTGTACCTTTCGGTCCTCTGTTTTTCAAAGGCGATTGGGCGCTGAATGCTGTCGTAAATGTAATAGGTTAATACTGCAGCTATAAGCAAAAGGCCAACTTGAAGAACTGTTCTCATCTCTGTTTTTTTTGTAAGTTATTTTTAGCTTCGGGCAAAATTATAAAAAAAAATCATTTACCTTCCGTCACTTCCAGTTATTTTAGGGAAATGCTGAAAAATCACTTGTATGAGCATTTAACGTCGGGTATCGACTTTCAACTCACTGAAGGTCAAAAGGATCTTTTTAATCTGTTTGCAGATTACCTGGTGGAAGGCCACGACGACCGGGTCTTTATTTTGAAGGGTTATGCCGGTACCGGAAAAACTACCATGATTAATCAGTTGGTGCAAACCTTCTCGAAATTCAAATTGAGTTCTGTTCTTTTAGCCCCCACCGGGAGGGCCGCAAAGGTTCTTGCCTCCTATACCGGTCGATCGGCCTATACTATTCACAAGAAGATTTATCGACAGAAAAGTAGTTCTGATGGATCGGGGATTTTTGTGTTAGATAAAAATCTACACAAAAATGCCCTTTTTATCGTTGACGAATCGTCTATGATATCGAATGATACAGCCGAAAGTGCGGTTTTTGGAACTGGCAGGTTGCTCGATGACCTACTCGAATACGTTTATTCAGGCAGTGGCTGTCGTTTGATGCTGGTAGGCGATACGGCCCAGCTGCCTCCTGTGGGTCTTGCCCTGAGTCCGGCCCTCGATGCCGCTGTTATCGATGCGTATGGTTTTGGTACCGTTGAGATCGAGCTAACCGAAGTTGTCCGTCAGGAGGCTGATTCCGGTATCTTGTTCAATGCTACCGCCCTCCGGAACCATATAGCTTCGGGTGATTGCAGTCAGTTTTTCAATCTTGTAACCGATGGTTTTGCTGATGTTGAACGGATTTCGGGAGGTGAGCTTATTGATAAGATTTCGTGGTGTTACGACCGATACGGCCGTGAGGAAACCCTGGTGTTAACCCGCTCCAACAAACGGGCCAACCTATACAACAAGGGCATAAGGGAGACGATTCTCTTTCGTGAGGCTGAAATTGCCCGCGGCGACTTACTGATGATGGTCCGCAACAACTATTTTTGGTCTGAAGCCACCGAAGAACTAAGCTTTATCGCCAATGGCGATCTTGCCGAGATTGTTCATATTTATGGATACGAGGAGCAGTATGGTTTCCGTTTCGCGAATGTCAGTCTGCGTTTTCCCGATTACAACAGCATCGAAATAGATACAAAAATTTTACTCGATACCCTGCAGATTGAGTCTGCTGCCCTGCCTTCCGAACGGGTCCAAAAGCTGTTTTATGCTGTTGCAGAGGACTACAGTGAAATAGGCAACAAACGGGAGCGTTGGAAAGCCATCCGTAAAGATCCCTTTTACAATGCACTTCAGGTTAAATTTGCCTATGCAATTACTTGTCACAAGGCGCAAGGCGGACAATGGCCTGCCGTATTTATCGATTTGGGTTACATTACGCCCGACATGATCAACATTGAATTTTACCGTTGGCTCTACACGGCATTTACCCGCTCAACCAGTATGCTATACCTGGTAAATTTCGACAAACGATTTTTCGAAACCACTTAGCTCGGCAAAGAGATCATCGGTTTACAACTATCGGGTAGGTTTGCCCCTCCTCTGCTATCAATGTATTGGGAAAGACGACCCGGGCTTCGCGACCAAAATTGGAAACGCTTTTGTATCGGTTCGAAAAATGTCCGATAATCAACTGATCTGCTTTTGCAAGCAGAGCCATCTCTGCAGCCTGACGGGCAGTGGAGTGGAAGGTTTTGGCTGCCCAATCGGCAAGGTCCGACTGGAAGGTGGCTTCGTGGTAGAGCAGGTTAACTCCCGAAATAAACTCCATGGCATTGGGTTGAGGAAGGGTGTCGGTACAAAATGCGTACGCACGAGGCTTTGGGCCTGGAATGGTTAGCTGATCGGTAGGATAATATGTACCGTCGGGGGCTGTATATCCATTGCCCTCTTTGATAGATTTTCGCTCCGAAATCGGAATTTTAAGTTTTTCGATCTGAGATTTGATCAAACTTGGCAAACCGGGACGTTCTTTAAACAAGAATCCGCAAACGGGCACACTGTGTTGTAACGGAAATGAGTGAACCTCGGCATAATTGTCGCTATAAATCAGTTCACTGCGTTTAAAATTGAGCGGGTGAAACAGAATTTTGAACTGCAGCTCCTGCTTTAGATGATCGAGCATGGGTTGCAGCAGATTTTTCAGTTCACTGTGGGCATAAATGTGTAGGTCGGTGCCAATGGCCAGCAAGTTACGGGTCGAAATCAATCCAATTAAGCCGTAATAATGATCGCCATGCAAATGAGAGATGAAAATATGCTGAATACGAGCAAAGCTAAATTTGTATTTTTTGAGTCTGATTTGGGTACCTTCACCACAATCGACCAAAAAAAACCGCTCATGCAGGTTTACTACATGAGCGGTTGGATATCTTGAAACAGTTGGAATTGCTGAGCTGCTGCCGAGTATGGTTACTTTAAAGGTCATTGGTACTGCCTTGCGTAAGCAAAGAATCTTTCTTTTTAAGGAGCTCTTCGGCTTCCGCTACAGAACCAGCTATCAATAGCGGGTTGTGCAGTGTTGAATGCTTAATAAAGTCGCTTACTTCGGGAGATACTCCGGTTAATACCAGGGCGCCAATGGCATCGTTACAGAGTCGGTTGGCCACCGTTAAGGTACTAAGTCCGGATGCATCGCAGGAAATGCAGTTGTTCAAATCCAAAATAATATTCTTTACGCCCTGGGCATTCAGCATTATAAATTCAGCCTTGAGCGATGGTGCCAGAGAACCGTCAATCCTTTCGGAGGTGATGGTTACAAGCGAATATTTATTTTTTTTGGTTATTTCGAACGGCATACCTACAAGTTAGCAAATAGAATCCAATATTTCTATTTTACATCAATCTTTTTTCTCGTCGGCTTCCATCTGTGTTTTGAGAGCGGCCAATTCCGAAATATCACCTAAGGTGGTTTTTTCAACGTTGTCGGTCACACTCTTCATCGCCTTACGGGTAGATTTGTTTTCAGATTTGCGTTTGCTGTTTTCTTCAGACCGTTTCTCGTCTTCGAACACCCGTGAGTGTGATACAATGATACGTTTGGTTGATTTGATGAATTCAATAACCTTGAATTCAAGTTTCTCTTCCAATTTAACCTGACTGCCATCTTCTTTCACCAAATGTTTTGG
Organism: Prolixibacteraceae bacterium UBA6162; assembly: GCA_002428215.1. The sequence continues at coordinate 24 of DIUI01000141.1, read as the reverse complement.
AGTGGCAAAACCTTCAACGCCATA
>DIUI01000113.1 GCA_002428215.1 Prolixibacteraceae bacterium UBA6162 | reverse complement strand
TATGAGAAATTAGCCAAAGTCAAGAATCAAGGGGTTGCAGTAATGCAACCCCTTGATTCATTTATGTAGGTAGGGCTATTGTAACCCAGGGACTATTGTCGGACTAAAAGAAATTTTCAATAGATAGTTATCGCTTACAAAAAAAGGGAGCTCAACAGCTCCCTTTTTCAAATGTTAACCCCCAAACACACAATGTCAGATTAAAAATCTGACGTGAAGTATTGCAAATGTATATGGTTTCAGATTGTCTGCAAGAAAAACCATAATTTCTATCGAAAAATAATAAAGGACGACTTAAATTATAAAAAAATACTTAAACGAATATTTAGATATTTAAAAATTAATGAAGTTGCCATCAATTTATGCCTTTTTCGACCATAAATTTCGAAAAGTTGAGCAAAAGAGGAATGCATCGCTCTATCATACCAGCCACCAGCAGCAGATTGAATGACTCCTTAAATTTTGCCGGAATGCCTCAGGGCTATCCGTTGGTTGTATTTCTTCCCGGGAAATGGGTTGCATTAAAACAACCATCAAAACAGATTGAGCCGGCCATCTGCAAAACCACATTGGCTGGCGCATAAGAGGCACCTGAACTCTGGAAAACATACTTCAATAGAAGGGTATAACGGCGCAGCTATCAGTATGCAGCTATTTCGTTATACTCACTATTGGCATAAATTAGTTTTTGGGGTGGGTGTCGATTTTAAAAATTGAATAGGCCGGGCAGCTTCCCATTAACCCAGTAGCCAGCGGAACAATCCCGATAACACCCCACCAACTTGAAAACACAACACCTGCAATGGCGATCGCCAATCCGGCAACAATTCTAACAATTCTGTCAATTCTTCCTACGTTGAGCATACAATTCATGGACTTTGGGTTTTAAGTTTACAACGTAAGTATAACAAAAATAACAAGGGTATGGTTCTATTTCTAACGTTTTCATATTTACACATCCAACCAATCACCTCCTAATTGTGGTGTTTAGGGACAAAAAAAGGGAGACTTAGGTGGGTCTCCCTTGTATGTTGTATGTAAAAAAATGGTTATTCCATTACGGCTGCTACACCGGGAAGGATTCTACCTTCGAGATACTCCAGTAAGGCACCTCCAGCTGTAGAAATATAAGAAACTCCATGGGCCAATCCGAATTGGTTGACACAGGCAACCGAATCGCCTCCGCCAACGAGAGAGAATGCACCTTTTGAAGTAGCCGTTACAATGGCATTACCCACTGCAATGGAGCCTTTTGCAAACTTCTCCATTTCGAATACGCCCACAGGACCGTTCCACAGAATGGTACCTGAGTTTTCGATTACCTCAATAAAACTTTTCAGGGTTTCCGGTCCGGCATCCATGCCCATCCAGGCATCAGGAATTGAATTCGATGCAACCACCTGGGTGTTGGCATTCGGATCAAAAGCATCAGCAGCTACCACATCGGTGGCTAAATATAGCTTAACTCCTTTCTCTGCTGCCAGTTTTTCAATGTTGCGGGCCATATCCAGATAATCCTCTTCGCATATTGAAGTCCCAATGTTTCCGCCTCTTGATTTAATAAAGGTAAAGGTCATTCCTCCACCCAAAATCAGGTTGTCGACTTTGTCGAGTAAGTTCTCGATGATGGTTATCTTCGACGATACTTTGGCACCACCCATGATGGCCGTTAGCGGACGCTGCGGGTTTTTCAACACTTTGTTCAGACTTTCGACCTCGCTTTCGATTAAGAAGCCAAACATTTTATCGTTGGGAAAAAATTGTGCAATTACAGCTGTGGAGGCGTGAGCACGGTGTGCAGTTCCAAAGGCGTCGTTGATCCAGCAATCGCCGTTGGCAGCCAGTTGACGGGCAAATTCAACATCACCTTTTTCCTCACCTTTGTGAAAGCGCAGATTCTCGAGCAATAATACCTCGCCGGGCTTCAGGGCTTTTGCCATTGCCTGAACCTCTGCTCCTATACAGTCGGGGGCAAGCTTAACCTCTGTGCCGAGAAGCTTGCTGAAAGGAGCAACAAGGTGCCGCATCGAGTATTTGTCGTTGGGTCCCTCTTTGGGCCTCCCAAAGTGCGACATAATTATCGGAGAGCCCCCGCCTTCAATTACTTTTTTAATGGTAGGAATGGCAGCCCGAATGCGGGTATCGTCGGTTACTTCGAAGTTTTCGTTCAGCGGAACATTGAAATCAACCCGGATTAATGCTTTCTTGCCGGCAAAATTGTAAGTTGGTATGGTCTGCATAACAATTTAATATTTAGTGAATTTGCTGAATCAAAGATACAAAATATCCGTCGGTAAGGTGGCGATGCCCAATCGTCGCGCCTCAATTTAATATTGATATAATACCGGATATTGCGTGCCATTTTATTGCCTTAAAACAATTAGGAGTCAAATTTCCCGGGTCATTTTGGAAAAACCGGATTTAAAAAATTGACGTACATTTGGCTTTCAGACCCTGCAAGGTGCTACGGTGGTGGCTTAATAAGTGTTAATAGTATGTTTTTCAAAGATGTAATCGGTCAGCAACAGGTTAAAAAGCGACTTATCAATACGGTAACCGACCAACGGATTAGCCATGCTCAACTATTCTCCGGATCGGCCGGAAGCGGAAAGTTGGGATTGGCCATTGCCTATGCCCAGTATATCTCCTGCACCATGCGCAGTGACGCGGATAGCTGTGGTACCTGTCCGTCGTGCCGTAAATATGCAAAGTTAGCCCATCCCGATCTACACTTTGTGTTTCCCGTTTTCAAGCCTTCCGGATCGGGGAAGCTTGTTTATTGCGACGAATTTCTTCCTCAGTGGAGAGAGCAGTTGCTGAGTACGCACTATTTCGGATTACAGCAGTGGGGAACAAAACTTGGGGCCGACAATGCCCAGTTAACCATCTATGCCCACGAAAGCGAGGCTATTCTTAAAAAACTAAACAGCAAGCCGTTCGAGTCGGACTTTAAAATTATGGTGATTTGGTTGCCGGAAAAGATGAACATAGCCTGCGCCAATAAATTGCTGAAACTAATCGAGGAACCGCCTCCATTTACGATTTTGCTGTTGGTAACCGACAATGAAGCAGAGATTTTGGCAACCATTCGCTCCCGCACACAGCTGATTGCCATTCCCCGCATCGCCGACAACGACCTTCAGGATTCGCTGGTGGCCGAAGGTCTTTACGATCCATCCTTGGTGGCAGGTATGGTCAGGCACGGTCGGGGCGATTATCTCCGGGCTCTTGAGTTTGCGATGCCAGGAGAAGACAAGCAATACTTCTTCGAGGTATTTCAAACCATGATGCGCAAGGCCTATGTGGCCAATAAAAACACTGCTTTAATTCCCGAACTGCTCGATCTGGCCGAGGAGCTGGCCGCAATAGGCCGGGAGCGGCAGAAGGAGTTCTTTCAATATGCCATGGTTATGACCCGGGAGTTCTTTATGCTTAATCTGCAGAACCCGGCGCTGGTTAGTTTAAACAAATCCGAATCAGAATTTGGGTCTAAGTTTTCACCCTTCATAAACGAACGCAACGTCGCCCTTTTTAACGAACTTTTCGAAGCCGGACATCTGCATATAAGCCGCAACGGAAACCCAAAAATTGTTTTTGCCGACGTTTTGTTGTCCATTATCCGTATTATCAGAAAGTGAGGGTGATTTACCGCTATGATTCAAAACCAACGATGTAAAGCCTCTAATATGTCAATTTTGAAAAAGGTGTTTTTAGTATGTCTGTTGTGGGCGGTAATGCTGCCTATGGCCAGCGTGACAAATGCCCAGCCTTTGGTCGACCTGAAGGTATTCCACTCTATTTCGAGCCACGATTTGCTCGACTATGCCACACATTTGAGTTCCGACAGATTCAAAGGTCGAATGTCGGGTTCGCCCGAATACATTGAGGCCGCCAAGTGGGTCGCCGGTCACCTCGAAACCTGGGGTCTGAAACCCGGAGTGGGCGATTCCAGCTTTTTTCAGTGGTTCCCGAATGCCTGGACCGAAGTTCTCTCTCCCGGATCGGTAACTCTGTTTCCTTCTGCCGGCTCTGGCTCGGCTCCCCGGGAACTCAAATTTCCGGATGACTTCTATCCCGGATCCAATTCCGCCACCGGCAACATTTACGGCGAAGTAGTTTACACCGGCTTTGGAATTACTGCACTTGAACTTGGTTACGACGACTATGCCGGCATTGATGTCCGAAACAAGATTGTTATGATTGAGGCGGGTGTTCCATACGCCCAAAACGACGAAAACCTTTCAAAATGGGAACCATACAGTTACCATCGTTATAAGTTACAACGGGCACACGAATTGGGAGCTGTTGGTGTGCTATACGTAGGCCTGGTAGCCAATCCCAACACTTCGTATATCGACGGATTTGTAGTTGCCCATATAAGTGAGGAGGCTGCCCAGGAACTGCTGAATACCACCGGAAGAAAGTTCTCTGAACTAAAAAATACGATTGTTTCCCAATTTGCGCCCCAGTCGTTTCCCTTACAACGCAGGGTTGGAATCTCGGCAACCACAATGCACCATCCAAATACAATGTCGTGCAATGTTGTCGGTATCATCGAAGGTGGCGATCCGATGCTCCAAAAGGAAGCCATCATTGTTGGCGCCCATCTCGATGGAGTGGGAAGTCCCGGGATGCTATTCCCGGGGGCTCTCGACAACGCTTCGGGGGTAGCCGATATTATGGCCGCGGCCAAAGCTCTGGCCATGTCTGAAATCCGGCCAGACCGTACCATCATCTTTGTCTTTTTTGGAGGCGAAGAGTGCGGGCTTTATGGAAGTTCACTGGCGGTAAGTGAACCTCTATGGGATCAGGCAAAAACCCGGCTGATGATTAATCTCGATATGGTGGGCAATGGCACTGGTTTTCATTTAGCCGGAGCTCAGAGTCACCCTGAACTACTGCAGCATTTTGTTTCCGGCAACCAGACCTATCTGCACCGATCGCTAACAGCTTCCGAAGTCCGCCCTCAATTTGGCCGACCACGCACCGACGGAGCAGTTTTTGAAAAGGCCGGATACACAGTTTTTGGTCTGTATACTACCGGAAGTGTTAAGCCAGTTTACTACCACCATCCGCTCGATAATACCGATGGCCTTACGCCGGAGATCATGGAAGATGCAGCCAAATTGCTTTACCTCGGAATTTTGGGAATAGCCAACGACAGGAACTTGTAACCACAACCCTAAACCTCATTGCTATGATGCTCGAAGGCAACCTGTTAAAGATGAATAGCGAAACCGGGAAACCGGTACAGTACAGTCTTCCCATAGGAAGCAGTTGTTTGCCGCTAAATCTGCTGCTGGGAAAGAGAATTACGCTGGAATTTACCGGACAGATTAACTGCATCGGTTGCGGCAAGCTTACCAAAACCTCTTTCTCTCAGGGGTACTGTTATAACTGTTTGCAAACTGCTCCCGAAACAAGCGAATCGGTGATGCGCCCCGAGCTGAGTAAGGCCCATCTGGGAATAGCACGCGATATGGCGTGGGCCAGGGAGCACGATTTAATCGACCATATCGTCTATCTTGCTACCTCTTCAGATCTGAAGGTGGGCGTTACCAGGCATCATCAGATTCCGGTGCGGTGGATTGACCAGGGTGCTTCGTCGGCCATCGCAATAGCAAGAACACCCAACCGGCATATTGCCGGTATAATCGAGGTGTGGCTAAAGCAGTTTTATACTGATAAAACCAACTGGCGGGAGATGCTTCAGAATAAAAATATAGCAGTGGATCTTGAGCAAGAAAGAGAAAAGGCTATCGACCTGTTAACCCCTGAGTTGCGCAAATATGCCTACCGTCAGACTTCAGCACACACCATTGAATATCCTGTGCTTCAATATCCCCAGAAAGTGACTTCCCTCTCGTTCGATAAGTCGCCCGTTATTTCAGGGGTGCTAACGGGTATCAAAGGACAGTATCTGATTTTTGACGACGGACAGGTTTTGAATATAAGAAAGCACAACGGCTATTTTATTAAAGCTCAATCCATCTAAACACTCCAATTATTATGGTGAAACGAATTGTAAATGGCGCTTACGCGCTTTTAACCCTATCGTTGGGACTAATGGTAATAAATCACTTTACCAATACAGTTGTGATACCCCCGGTGCTTACTTTTGTGGTTTTGGTGCTTGCTGCACTGCTCTTCTTCGTGAGGCTATGGATGCGCAGGGGGCACTGATACCCAGCCCTCTTTCCTTTTTTTGAATGTTCGTGGGCAGGTAGCTAAATTAATACTCTGCCAACGGTGAATTCAATGTTGCATGCCTTCCAAAACACCTAATAATGGTTTTTAGTTATAGGTATAAACTACGGTACTATTTCTTTCAAACTGATAAATGTCGGGCTTTGTGTGGCTAATTTTTCGTTAATTTGAAGGGTTATTAATTTTGTTTAACCGGCAATCAGAAGCGTGCATTATGGAAAACATAGATTGGAAAAATCTGGGATTTGGATACCGCAAAACCGATTACAATATTCGCTGCTACTATCGAAATGGCAAGTGGGGTGAGCTGGAAATCAGTTCGTCTGAATACCTCAATGTTCACATGGCTGCTACAGCACTGCATTACGGACAAGAGGCCTTCGAGGGAATGAAAGCATTCCGTGGCCGCGATGGTAAAATCCGGATCTTCCGCATGGCCGACAATGCTGCCCGGATGCAATCGTCGAGCGATGGGATTATGATGCAGCGACTGCCTGCCGAAATCTTTGAGAAGGCCGTGAAGCTGGCTGTCCAAATGAATGCCCAATATGTTCCGCCCCGCGAATCAGAGGCAGCCCTTTATATACGTCCCTTGCTGTTTGGGTCGGGTCCCGAAATTGGGGTCAAACCCTCCGAAGAGTATCTTTTTGTGGTATTTGTAATGCCGGTTGGCCCCTATTTTCCAGCCGGATTTCATCCAACCGACCTGGTGATAATGCGGGAATACGACAGGGCTGCTCCGCAGGGAACCGGAAGGTATAAGGTAGGTGGTAATTATGCGGCCAGCATGGTGGCCGGAAACAAGGCAAAGAAGGGTGGATACTCTGCGGTACTTTATCTCGACAGTAAGGAGAAGAAATACCTTGATGAGTGTGGTCCTGCCAATTTCTTCGGTATTAAAGACAACACCTATGTTACCCCCCAAAGTGATTCCATTTTACCTTCGATAACCAATAAGAGCCTTATGCAGCTTGCAGCCGATATGGGCCTTAAAGTGGAACAGCGGAAGGTTGCTTACCAGGAACTCTCAACGTTCGAAGAGGTAGGAGCTTGTGGCACTGCGGCAGTAATTTCGCCTATAAAACGTATTTATGATGCCGACGAGGACCACGAATATGTTTACGGCACAGAGCCCGGCGTGTGGAGCAAAAAGTTGTACGATAAGCTGCGGGCAATTCAGTATGGCGATGAACCGGATCCCTACGGTTGGGTAACCGTGGTCGAATAGTGCTACGAGCCAAAACATCTTATAAGCAGTAGTCCCCTGGTTTTAAGGCAACCCACAGTCAATATCGGTTGTGATACTTTTCGACGGGATTGCAAAGATAGGCTGTTGTTGATTTTGCAGCCAGTACTTGCATGGCCCAATGCTGACGGTTATTCAAATCCTTTAATTATTAGATGTTTTGACCCGAGGTGTCGAATATTCTACGCATGAATCAATTTGTTGTGTCTGATGGCGTAAAAACTCAACAGCTTGTTTTAAGTTCTGCTGATAATGTTGAAGGTTTATAAAGAGGATATTGTACTTTTGTGAGCTTCGGAAATTGACGATAAGTATGATACGCAGGAAGATTAAAGAGATTTTGGCGCACGGTGTTGCCGGTGAGCGCGTTTTGGTAAAAGGGTGGGTTAGAACCCGCCGTGGCAGTAAAAATGTAAGTTTTATTGCCCTGAATGATGGATCCACAATCCACAACCTACAGATAGTTGCCGATGCTGCCCTGTTTGGGGAGGAGTTTATGAAGGATATCTCCACCAGTGCCTCGCTGGGGGTTACCGGAACTCTGGTTGCCTCGCAGGGTAGTGGTCAGTCGCTCGAACTCAACGCCGAAGCCATTGATATTTATGGAACTTCCGACCCGGAAGTTTATCCCATTCAACCCAAAAAGCACTCTCTGGAGTTTTTACGCGAAAATGGCCATCTGCGCTTTCGCACCAATACTTTCAGTGCTATATTTCGCATTCGTCATGCGGTGGCTTTTGCAGTGCATCAATATTTTAACGACCGTGGATTCTATTATCTGCATACCCCTATTATTACCGGGTCTGATGCCGAGGGCGCAGGGCAGATGTTTCGGGTAACTACCCTCGACGCAAAGAATCCCCCACTTACCGAATCGGGCGAGGTTAATTATGAGGAAGATTTTTTCGGGAAGGCTACCAATCTCACTGTATCGGGTCAGCTCGAGGGCGAACTTGGTGCCACTGCCCTTGGCGAGATCTATACTTTCGGTCCAACCTTCAGGGCCGAAAATTCGAATACATCTCGTCACCTCGCAGAGTTTTGGATGATTGAACCTGAGATGGCGTTTTACGAGCTCCATGACAACATGGATCTGGCCGAAGATTTTCTGAAATATTTGATTCGCTATACTTTAAGCCACTGTGCCGATGATTTAAAATTTTTGGCCAACCGATTGAAAGAGGAGGAGAAGGGCAAACCTGCCGATCAGCAGTCGATGGACTTGATCGAGAAACTGCAATTTGTGGCCGACAACGATTTTGTGCGGCTAACCTATACCGAGGCCATTGAAATATTGCGCAACTCGAACCATTTCAAAAAGAAGAAATTTCAGTTTCCGGTTGAGTGGGGAACCGATCTCCAGAGTGAGCACGAACGCTATCTTGTTGAAAGGCATTTCAAAAAACCGGTCATACTGATAAACTATCCCAAAGAGATTAAGGCCTTTTACATGAAGCAGAACGACGACCAAAAAACGGTTGCTGCCATGGATGTTCTTTTTCCTCAAATTGGTGAAATTATCGGAGGATCTCAGCGAGAGGAAAACCTCGAGAAACTCCTAACCAGAATGCAGGAGATGCATATTCCGGTTGAAGAGATGGATTGGTTTCTCGATACCCGGAGGTTTGGAACAGTGCCGCACAGCGGTTTTGGTCTCGGCTTCGAACGCTTTATTCTCTTTGTTACCGGAATGGGTAACATTCGCGATGTTATTCCTTTTCCGCGAACTCCCAAGAATGCTGAGTTTTAAAGCGCAGGATCCGGGAAGCACCGCTGCTTGCCGAAATTTTTGCTACTTTTGGAAAAATGCGCCCCGGAAGGTATGAGACAAAAGTTATCGCTTCAGCAAAAACTGCTACAAAAGCTCTCGCCTCAGCAGATTCAGGTTATTAAGCTGCTGGAAATACCTGCTATTCAGTTGGAGCAACGCATTAAAAAGGAGCTGGAAGAGAATCCGGTTCTTGAACTCGACAGTGACGAGAATTATGAGGACGGACAAGACGTGGCTCCCGAACTAAGATCGGATGAAAATAAGGACGATGAGGAGTTTTCGGTCGAGGACTATGTAGTCGACGATGAAATCCCTACCTACAGACTCAATGTAAACAACTACTCACCCGACGATAAACAGGTAGATGTTCCCTTTTCGGTAGGCGATACTTTTCATGAATTTTTACTGGAGCAGCTGGGGATGGCCTTTCTGAATGACCGGCAGCGTATGCTGGCCGAATACATCATTGGGAATATCGACGAAGATGGGTATTTACGGCGCGATCTCCTTTCTATTAGTGACGATCTGGCGTTTAATCAGAACATTGAGGCTACCGAAGAGGAACTTGAAGCCATACTTGAAATACTGCAGGGTTTCGATCCGCCGGGTGTTGCCGCACGAACCCTACAGGAGTCGCTAATATTGCAACTCGAACGTAAAAAACACCCGGCAAAATCGGGAGCTCTCGCTGTGGTGCGCAACACTTTCGATGAGTTTGCCCGTAAGCACTACGATAAAATTACCCGCAAACTGGGAATGAGCGATGATGAACTGAAGGAGGCTATCGAACTCATAGTGAAGCTTAACCCAAAACCGGGCAGTTCATACAGTAACCCGCTGAGTAAAGTAAATCAGCACATCGTTCCTGATTTTATTCTCGACAATCTGGAAGGTGAACTTCAACTGACCCTAAATCAGCGCAACATGCCTGAACTGAGGATCAACGAAGGCTACCTCGAGATGCTGAAGAGTTTAGTTCACCAAAAAAACAATCCCAATCGCAGTAACCGCGAGGCCGTTGGGTTTGTAAAGCAAAAAGTCGATTCGGCAAAATGGTTTATCGAGGCTTTGTACCAACGGCAACAAACTATGCTAATTACCATGTCGGAAATCGTCAACTTTCAGAAAGCCTATTTTATGGAGGGCGACGAAACGCGGTTAAAACCGATGATTCTGAAGGATATCGCAGAATTAACAGGGTTTGATATTTCTACCATTTCCAGGGTGTCGAACAGCAAATATATCCAAACCCATTTTGGGATCTATCCGGTGAAGTATTTCTTTTCTGAATCGATGCAGAAGGATACCGGAGAGGAGGTATCAACCCGCGAAATCAAATCCATTCTTAAGGAGTGTATAGATAACGAAGACAAGCATCATCCTTTAACCGACGAGCGACTCACTGAAATTTTGAAGGAGAAATCGTACAATATTGCACGCCGCACTGTGGCCAAATACCGCGAGCAACTTGACATTCCGGTTGCCCGCCTTAGGAAGGAGATGTAAAATGGGGGTCAGAATTTTTGCGCGTATGGTTTCATGGGTTTTGTCGCCACTATTGATACCTACTTATACAACCCTTATACTGCTCTACTCCGGATTTCATTTTTCCATGTACACATGGCCAGCCAAAAGAATGCTGTTAGTGGTCGTCTTTGTGGCTACGGGGATACTGCCTGCATTAACCCTTCTGATTTCTGAATTTGGCAAAAAGTGGATTCCCAGTGCTCCCGGCATGACGGATAACCGGGTGGCCATGGTTTTCATTGGTCTATACTACTATCTGGGTTTTTATCTGCTCAGCAAAATGCCACTATTCAATCTGTTTAAAATCATTTTACTGGCCGGCACCCTGCTCGTGATAATCTTTATTGTGCTTTCGCTCTATCGCAGAATTAGTTTGCATATGGCCGCGTTGGGCAGTGCACTTGGGGCAGTAACTGCGATTGCGGTCAGGCTTAATGCCAATCCTGTTGCACTCATGCTGGCTATTGTTCTTGTTTCGGGTTTGGTAGGTTCCTCTCTATTGCTGCTTCGCAAGCATACCCTTACCGAAACCCTGGTCGGATTCCCACTAGGATTTGTCCATTTTTTCCTTCTTCTCTACATCTTGTAGCAAATTGTTGAACCTCCTACTGAGGGGGTGTAATTTTCCAAAGGAATATTCTACCTATAGCACGAGTTGCTTAGGTTTTATATGATATGTCTTAAATGCGTTGTCGGAAAGACGTCCTATGCAAATCGACGGGTTATTTAAAGATTATAGGTTCGAAAACAGATAAACAATAGAACGAATGAGAAAGAAGAACAGATTGATGCCCTTTGCATTGGTTTCACTGGTGGTTTTGGTGGCCGTTTTGGTTGCAGGAAAGAAATTGGGCTGGTTTGGCAGCGAGCTTACCATAAGTGTATTGGCTCAGAAGGCCGAACTTCGCACTATAACCGAGCAGATTACGGCAAATGGTAAGATTCAACCTAAAACGGAAGTAAAAATCAGCCCCGATGTTTCCGGGGAGATCATAGAACTGTTTGTTGAAGAGGGAGATCAGGTTAAGCCCGGTGATCCTCTCATGGTTATAAAACCCGATTTATATATCACAGCACTCAACCGCGCCGAAGCTGCCCTGAATTCAGCCAAAGCCAGACTCATGCAGGCCGAAGCACAGCACATTGAACGCGAATTGGCGTTTAACAGAGCCCGCCAGCTCTTTTCAACCCAAACCATTCCGCAGTCGGAATATGAGTCGGCTCAGGCGGGAATACGCATAGCTGAAGCCGAAGTAAGGGCTGCACAGTATTCGGTTAAAAGTGCCGAGGCTACTGTAGCCGAAGCTCAGGAGCAACTTATAAAAACCCGCGTTTATTCCCCCCTTGCCGGAACCATCTCCAGGCTGAATGTCGAGAAGGGGGAACGGGTAGTTGGAACCGGCATGTACGCTGGTACCGAAACCATGGTGGTAGCCAACCTCGAACTTATGGAAGTTAGGGTAGATGTTAACGAGAACGATATTGTAAAGGTAAGCCTTGGCGATACCGCGTTGATTCAGGTTGATGCCTACCTGAACCGAAAATTTAAGGGGGTGGTAACAGAAATTGCCAATTCGGCCAAAGTTACCGGCGTTACTGCCGATCAGGTAACCAATTTTGAGGTTAAAATTTTACTTTTACAGGAGTCCTATCTCGATCTGATCGACTCAGCCCAGTCCATCCGCTATCCCTTCAGGCCGGGCATGTCGGCTACTGTTGATATTCTCACCCGAACCCGGTACAATGTAGTAGCCGTTCCGGTGCAGGCGGTAACCTCGCGCGTAACTGCCTCATCGGTCGAATCGGCATCAGCGGCCGATGCCCAATCAGCACCGGAGGAAAAGGAAGAAGTCGTATTCAGAATAGAAGATGGCCGTGCCCGCAAAGTGGTCGTGAAGAGCGGTATTCAGGATAGAAGTTTTATCGAGATCCTCGAAGGAATTGAGGCTGGTCAGGAGGTAATTATAGGCCCTTACAATGCAGTAAGCCGTACCTTATCCGATAGTATCACTGTGAAGGTGGTTACCGAAGCAGAGCTTTTTAAAGCCCCCAAAAACTAAGGAGTTTCATACAAAAGTTCTGACTATTCCATCAAAATAGCATTGGGTTCAACTGCCAGATCGGTCGGTTGCGAATGGTTGATGGTTAATTGCTAACCAATAAATCGCTGCCGTCTGAAATTTCAGTAATTGTGGCATCATCGGGGCATTCGAGGAGTAAATCCCGGATAGTTTTTCCTGTTGCAGGATGCACAACCGACGGAGCAATGCGTGCCAGCGGTTCCATTACAAACCGACGGGAAGTCATCAATGGGTGTGGAATCTTCAGGCTTGCGGAATCTAGAATAAGCTGGTCGAACAAAAGAATGTCGATGTCCATTTGCCGTGAAAGGTAGACACCAGGCGCCCGTTTGCGGTCAAACCGCTCCTCGATGTTGCCAATGCAATGGAGTACCTCAACGGGGGTAAGGAGGGTATCGACCTCAACCACCATATTCCAGAATATGTCGTTGCTTTCGAAACCCCATGGGGGAGTTGCATAAACAGGAGAAATATTTACCGGGTTGCCTATTGTGTCCGAAATCAGACGTATTGTTTCGGCAAAAACAAACTGTTTATTTCCGGTGTTTCCTCCAAGTCCCAAAAACAGCTTATGATGAACCATTTGGTGAGTGTAATGTTTGCCTATAGGCTAATACCAATATACCACCTGTCAAAGATGACAATTAATCATCAAATTGCCATCCGGGTCTTTTCAAATGCTTTGTATGAAATCAAATCGGGCGAAGGTATAATATCGGGTAGAAAACATAAAGACTTCCATAGATCAGTACATATTTAAACAACCTCAAATGAAACAGTTCTTAAAATTCACTCTTGCCACTATAACCGGAATTGTGGTAACCTCATTGCTGGGCTTACTCTTTCTGATGATGCTTATAGGTATTTTGGCTTCATCGACCGAGAAGAGCGTTTCGGTGCAGAACAACTCTATGCTAACCATTAAACTCGATGGTGAAGTAGTCGACCGGGCTCCTAATGATCCATTCTCGTCTCTTGAAATTCCGGGATTTTTTGTCTCCAAGAAAATCGGGTTGAACGATATCTTAACTTCTATTGATCGTGCGAAGGACGACGATCGGATTAAGGCCGTTTATCTCGACTTATCGGTGATAAATGCCGCACCCGCTATGGTTGAGGAGATTCGCAACGCCTTAATAGCGTTTAGAGACAGCAGCGATAAACCGGTGTATGCCTACGCCGATAATCTTAGCCAGACCGGATATTATCTTGCGTCGGTGGCCGACAAGTTGGTAGTGAACCCACAGGGAAGTATCGACTGGAGGGGACTGGGAGGTGAAGCTATGTTTTTCAAAAATGCTCTCGAGAAGCTGGGGATAGAGATGCAGGTGGTACGCCATGGAAAATTTAAGGCTGCGGTTGAACCGTTTTTACTCGACAGGATGAGCGACGAAAACCGGGAGCAAACCCTCACTTATCTGAATGCTCTCTGGTCGCATATGGTTGACGGCATCTCGGCAGAACGGGGCATCCCGGCAGAGCAACTCAACCAGCTGGCCGATGAGGTCCTTACCCTCCGCCGGGCCGACAAAGCACTCCAGGCAGGCATGATAGATGCACTGCAATACAAGGATGAGGTGCTCGACGATTTGCGTGAAATAACAGGAACTGCTGCAGGAAAAGGAATTCCAACAGTTGGGGTTACCGATTATGCCAAAGTTCCGGTGAAAAAAACGCCTGGAAAATCGGGTTACAGCCGCAATAAAATTGCGGTAATATACGCCAGTGGTGATATCGGAATGTCCGTATCGGGATCGGATGGTATTAGTGGCGAGAAACTCTCCCGGGAAATCAGAAAAGTTCGGCTCGATTCAACCTACAAGGCAATTGTTTTGAGAATCGACTCACCCGGGGGTAGTGCCTATGAATCGGAAGTTATTTGGCGGGAGGTGATGCTGGCTGCTCAGGAGAAAACGGTTGTGGCCTCAATGAGTAATCTGGCTGCTTCAGGGGGGTATTACATTGCCTGTGCAGCCCACAAAATCGTGGCCTCTCCGCTTACCATTACCGGATCTATTGGCATATTTGCCCTGATTCCGAATGCAGGGGAGTTGATCAACAAAAAAATGGGCATCAACGTCGAGGCGGTTAAAACCAATCAGCATACCGATATTTTGTCGGTAACCCGGCCAATGACTCGCTTTGAGCGCGACCTTATGCAAAACTATATTGAGGAGGGATACGATCTATTTATATCGAGGGTAGCCGACGGCCGCAATATGGATAAGGCAGAGGTCGATGAAGTAGGCGAAGGTCGTGTATGGGCAGGAGAGGATGCTATGCGCATTGGATTGGTCGATCAGCTGGGAGGATTAAATGACGCTGTTGAACTTGCTGCTGAGCTGGCCGGACTTGAAAACTATCGTACGGTAGATCTTCCGGCTCTGCCAGACCCTTTCCAACAGCTCTTCAAAACAGGTGGCGACAATGTACGCGCCCGGATTTTAAAACATCAACTTGGCGATGCCTGGGCTTACTACCAAAGTCTGGAAAAATCGGCCGCCATGAGTGGCGTTCTTGCCCGGATGCCTTATGATATTGTAATCAGATAATCAATTCAGTAGTACTTTTTGTATTTACAATGGGTTGTGCCACTTAGTTGGTGCAGCCCATTGTTTTTAGGTTAAGGGGAAGGATTTTCCATTTTATAAACCGGCGCCTAATTTCCTCTATACTGTGTATTCAAAGCTTTCAATAACCACTTGGGAGAAAACGCAAGAATCAGCCAGTTTACTTACAGCCCGCTCTCTGCTTTTTTCAATGAACCTAAAAGTTTTTATCGATGTCGTCCGGCCATTTATGTCCATCCCCGAAAACAGCCTGGAAGAGGGAATTTTATGATGAATTTTATATTTTTAAGTATCTAAAAATGAGATGTATGAAAATATTATTAACAAATTATTAGCAAAAATACTGTTTAAGAGAAGGACGTAAAACAAAATTTTATACATTCGACCCAATTAAACTAAATAGCTAAACCAACATTCCTGCTTTTCTCTACAGGCGTATGCTTTCTGCATACACTCAATCCATTGTGTGCCAATCCATTTCTTCATTTAAATCCCTTTATTCTGGTTCTTAGAAGATCCTTTAATTATACTTAAACCTAAACTTTATGGAAAAACTGAAGATGAGGTGGTGCAATAACCTTGCATCATGTTTGCTGACAGCCATTATTATGGCTTTTTCACTGGGTTCTTACGCTCAGCAGCGACAACTTTCGGGGAAGGTTGTCGACGATTCCGGATCCGGTATTCCGGGTGTTACTGTGGTTGTCAAAGGTACAACAATGGGTACCTTAACCGACATCAACGGAGCCTACAGTCTGAATATCCCTACCGATGCTCAAACCATGGTATACTCCTACATTGGAATGGTTGCTCAGGAAGTAGCCATTGGAGGCCAGTCGGTTATTAACATTACCATGCGTGCCGATGTAATTGGCATCGATGAGGTGGTTGCCATTGGTTATGCTACCCGTCGGGCCGGTGAGATTACCGGTGCAGTTTCCACCGTGCGGGCCGAGAATATCGAAGCCATGCAGGTTGTGAATACCTCCGAAGCTTTGCGTGGGGTTCCCGGTGTAACAGTAATGGAGTCGAATACTCCGGGTGAGGGTGCCTCCATCCGAATCCGCGGTCTGGGAACCATCAACAACAACAACCCACTTTGGGTTGTGGATGGTGTACCCGGAGGAACCGTACATCCGAACAACATTGAGTCTATTTCGATCTTAAAGGATGCAGCAGCTCAGGCGATTTACGGGGCAAGGGCTGCAAATGGAGTAATTCTGGTGACTACTAAAACCGGTCGCAAGAATCAGGCTGCCCAGGTGAACGTTAACGTAAAAACGGGGATCAGTCAGAATTCCAACTATTACCGTTTGCTAAACACCCAGGAATATGGTGAAATGCTGTGGCTGGAAGCCAAAAATGATGGCCGTGCTCCGTCGAGCAGTATCTACGGAACCGGAGCCAAACCAACCATACCAGTGTATGTTAGTCCGGCAGGAGCCAATACCGTGAATGAAAGTTTGTACGATTTCAAACTGACCCGGGAAGATGGTACTGATACCTATCTAATAGCCAAAACCAGCATTCCCGGAACCGATTGGCTGAGGGAGATCGACCGCAATGCTCAGTTTCAGGATGTAACCCTCGATCTTTCAGGGGGTAGCCAAACTACCATGTACTCCTTCCAGGCAGGCTTCCTAAATGAAGAGGGTATCCTCAAATGGACAGGATACAAACGTTATAATTTGCAATCGAATGTTACCTCTAACGTAAGCAACTGGCTTGAGATAGGAGAACGTTTGGGTGTTACTTTCAGCGAAGATTATGGTTACCAAACCGATAACGGTGAAAGCTCGGCTATATCTTGGGCTTACCGTATGCCACCGATGATTCCGGTATATGATATTGCAGGCAACTATTCGGGTACCCGTGGTATCATGGGTAATGCAATGAACCCAATGCATGTTTTGGATTCCAATAAAGATGACAGAAGAAAAGCATTGAACGCAACCGGTACCATGTGGCTAAAGGCCAATCTTCTGCCCGGATTTTCTGCCAGAACGCAGTTTGGTACCAACTACTCAGCTTTTCACAATCGTGATCTTGGTTTTGTAGAGCGTGCCCATGCCGAACGGGGACTATACGACAGCCTTAGCGAGGGAGCAAATTTTGTTCTGCAATGGAACTGGACCAATACACTGGAGTATGCCAAAACCTTTGGCGATTTCCACAACCTCTCGGTGCTTTTGGGATCCGAAGCCATAGACTACACCTACAATGAATTAGGAGGCGCGAGAACCGACTTTTTCCTTCCGATAGAGAATTACATGCAACTCAATACGGGTTTACAGGGGCAAACCAACTTTGGCACCCGTTCATCCTGGTCGCTGTTCTCTCAGTTTGGTCGTTTTAACTACAACTATGCCGAGAAATATATGCTTGAAGGCGTAGTTCGCCGCGACGGTTCTTCCCGTTTCGGTGGTGACAATAAATATGGTATTTTCCCTGCATTCTCAGCCGGATGGAGAATTTCGAGCGAACCATTTATGTCGGGTACCAAAAACTGGCTCGACCAGATGAAAATCCGCGGAGGCTGGGGTACTACAGGTAACGACGCAGTAGGTAACTACAACAGCTACCGTAACTTTGGCCTTCACCTGAACGACTCTTTTTATGGAATGAACGGTCAAAATGGTTCGCAGGGCTCTACAGGGTTCTATCAGACCACTTTCGGTAACCCCGATGTAAAATGGGAAACTACCCGCACAACCAACCTCGGTGTTGATGCTACCATCTACAAAAATGTGAATGTATCATTGGACTTATGGCAGCGCCGTACCACCGATATGCTCTATCCAAAAGCGATTCCCCATGTACTCGGTCAGGCATCCGCTCCATCGGTGAATGTGGGCGAAATGCTCAACCGTGGATTCGATATCGACCTGGGATATAGCGGAAGCGCTTTGGGAGGTGAATTGAAATACAATGTGAACCTTTCTGTATCGCACTACCGCAACGAGATTGTAAAACTTGCCGGTATTGAGGGTGAAATATTGCAGGGAAGTGCTTTCCGCGAGCAATTCTACACCCGCACACAGCAGGGCCGTTCATTCCCTGAGTTTTTTGGATACACTGTCGTGGGTATCTTCCAGAACCAGGGCGAAGTTGATGCATGGCCAAAAGCTTTTGGAGCTACCGGTACGTATAACAAGCCCGGGCGATATAAGTATGCCGATTTGAATGGCGACGGATTCATCAGTGAACTCGACCGCAGCTATATTGGTTCACCTCACCCCGACTTTACAGCAGGTCTCAATTTCAACCTGTCGTATAAAGGTTTCGACATGGTGGCCATCTTCTACTCTTCGTATGGCAATGATATGGTTAACTATACCCGCCGATTTATCGACTTTGTACAGTTTGCCGGAGGCCGCAGCTACGACAGGCTTTACAACTCATGGGGCAGTCCCTATTTGAGCGATAATACCCTGGCAAAACTGCCATTGGCCGAATCAAACGACACTCAGAGCCAGGTAGCCTCTACTGCATTCATCGAAGACGCCAGCTACCTGCGGCTCAAAAACCTGAAAATTGGTTATGACCTCAACCGGATTTTAAAGATGAACTCAAGGAATATACAGATTTACGGACAGGTGTCTAACCTGTTTACCCTGACCAAATATTCCGGTCTCGATCCTGAAGTTAACACCTCCGGTGCCAACATGGGTATCGATGCTGGTGCATGGCCCACACCGAGGCAGTTTCTGTTTGGTGTAAACGTAGGTTTATAGTGTAATGGGTTTAATTAATCAATAACTTCAAATTCGATAACAATGAAAAAAAGATTTAATATACTTCTGATATTGGCAGTTGCGGGTAGTCTGGTCTTCCAGTATGCTTGCAGTGAAGATTTTCTGGTGAAGGAGCCCCCCGGGGTGGCCGCCGGATCGATTATGGAACAGGAAGCAGGGGTTGAAGCGCTGCTCATTGGAGCCTATAGTACCCTTCAGGGATTTGGCCGCTTCGGCGGTGCTATGGCAACCGACTGGACTTATGGCAGCGGTGCCTCTGATGAAGCCTACAAAGGGACCTCCACTGGCGACCAGACCAACTACAATGCTGTAGAGCGGTACGAAGCTCTTCCATCCAATCCATACATGGCCGAGCGCTGGCGCGACAGTTACAATGGAGTAGCACGTTCCAATCAGGTACTTATTTTCCTCAAAGCTACCCAGGCAGGAGCCACTAAGATTCCTGATGCACGTGCCAAAGTGATTGAGGCTGAGGCCAAATTTTTAAGGGCATGGTTCCACTTCAAAGCAAACCGGGTTTTCAAAAACATCCCTTATATTAAAACGCCCGAAGAGCTTGGAAGTACTGCCCCCGAGGATGTTCCCAACAGCTCGCCCGCCTGGGATGAGATTGAAGCCGATTTGCAATTTGCAATCGATAATCTGCCCGAAAATGCACCCGTTGGACAACCCGGAAGAGTTACCAAATATGCTGCAATGGCGGTAAAAGCGCATGCCCATATGTACCAGAATGAACGTGCACAGGCCAAACCGCTGCTCGATGCCATCATCAACAGCAATAAATATAGGTTGGTGGCCAATTACTACGACAACTATGACGAGACTACTGAAAACAATGCAGAGTCGATTTTCGAAATTCAAGCTCAAACCAGTTCTGTAAACAACAGTGCCATGCTGTTGGCAGGCCCAACGATGCATCAGGCAGGTCCTGCCGGTATTGGCTGGGGGTTCTATCAACCTTCTCAAACCCTCTTCAACTCCTATCAGGTGCAAAACGACGGATTGCCCGTGCTGGATGTTCAAAACAGGGTTAATTTGGCAACCGATATGGGGGTAGAAACCAGTCAGACTTTTGTTCCTACCGATCATTTGCTCGACCCGCGCGTCGACTGGACCATCGCACGACGGGGCGTCGACTACCTTGGATGGGGAATCCATCAGGGAAAAGCCTGGATTCGTGAGCAACCCAACGGAGGACCTTTTATGACCAAGAAATTTATGCACCTCGAGCGGAATAAGGCGCTTCAGACTTTTGGCAGCGGA
>DIUI01000137.1 GCA_002428215.1 Prolixibacteraceae bacterium UBA6162 | reverse complement strand
AATAGCAGGGCACCCTTCAACATATTTACGCGGTAGGCGTAGACAACGCCAGCCAAAACAATCATAAGATACCCTATCGCATAAGCCTTTGAGTTATGTCCGGCTGAAATAATGATAAGATGATATGAGCTGAAGCCAAAAGCAAGGGCCCCCGCTACCGACAACCAGCGGTTGATACGGAGGGCGTTGAGCAGAATGTAAAAACCCGCCATAAGAAGGATTAACATTGAGGCAGGATGTAGCAGTGATAGAACTGCCGACTGAATCCGGGTAAGCAGGTTGGCCGAATAGACAACAGAAATCATATAGCCCGGCATACCACCAAACATTGCATTGGTCCAAATGGCCTCTTCTCCTTTTGCCTCCCGGTAATCGATAAGCTCCTTGGCCATGCCTGCGTGACTCTGAATATCGTGGGTTACCAGTGTTTTTCCTTCCAACAGGGGGAACATATAGCCGTAAGCCAATAGCACGAACAATAAGGTGACCAGCGCATGAAAGCCCATACGGCTTAGCCAGTTCGGTTTTTCCATGATTATGAATATTTTAAACTTGCCTTTCGGGCAAAAATAGAGAATTTATTAGCTTTGAACCTACAAATATGGGCATCATTATTAAACAATCGGTTCGGGGTGCATTCTGGTCATACCTTGGCATCGGTATCGGATATATCAATGTTGGCATAATCATGCCCCAGTTTTTCGACACAGCACAAGTAGGACTGGTGCAGATTTTTATTTCACTTTCGCTGATACTCTCTCAGTTTTCAACCCTTGGGTTCACTTCTGTAATCAACCGGATGTTTCCGGTATTCCGAAACCCAGCTAGGCAGCACCATGGTTTTCTCTTCCTTGCATTGGTTACAGCATTGATAGGCTTTACCCTTTCGGCCGCCGGTTTTTATCTGTTAAAACCCTGGATTGTTGAATCCAATATTCAAAAATCTCCGCTGCTGGTCGATTACTTATATCTTTTGCTGCCGCTGGTGCTTATGCGGCTGCTCTTTACACTGCTCGACAACTACAACAAAGTTTTGTATGATGCGGTAACAGGTACATTCTGGCTGGAGTTCATGCACAAGGTAATCAATCTGGTACTTATTGTGCTTTTTGCATTCGGATGGATTGACTTCAGAAGTTTCTTTGTAGGCTATGTATTGTCGATGAGTATGCCCGTTGTTCCTCTGATAGTGGTTTTAATACGTCGGCAGCAATTTAATCTGCGGCCCGACCGTGCATTTCTTTCGGCACCTTTGCGTCGCAATCTTTCCGGGGTGATGCTTTTCGGGTTTGTAAACGGACTGGCAGGCATTCTGCTTGTGAACATTGACAAACTGTTTGTCAACCAATATCTTTCACTTAACGAGGTGGGCATTTTTGGTGTGTGTGCGCTGTTTGCCACCTTGATTAAAGTGCCATTTAATTCCATATCAAAAATTTCGACCGGGATTATTGCAGAATCATGGAAAAGCAATGATATAAACAATATACGCGACATTTACCAAAAATCTGCACTGCATCAGGCCATTTTCGGAACCCTTATCTTTACAGGGTTGCTGGTCAATTTGCACAACATTTTTCGAATTTTGCCACCAGTATACAGCAGTGGCAAGTGGGTAATTATTATCTACTCGGCAGGGATGCTGCTGATTACAATCCTGGGAATGGCCTCGGTTATTACAGAGACCTCCAGGCATTTCAGATTCTCGACCCTGTTTCTGTTCCTTGCCATACTTGCACAACTCTTGCTTGGTGTATGGCTTGTACCAAGATATGGTATTACTGGCGCGGCGATTGCTACTATTTCAACCTTATTATTGAATGCTATACTGCAGGTATTACTGCAGCAAATTGCTTTCAAAATCTCCGGACTCAGCATTCGCCTTTTGTGGGTTGTGGGTTTTGGAGTTGTGGTTTATCTGGCTGGAAATCTCCTGCCTGAAATGCCACTTATAGCCGATGTAATCGTCCGCAGTGGAATTGTAACCCTATTGTATGGGTTGATGGTTTACTTTTCGGGCATCTCGCCCGAAACCAATCGGCTTATTTATTCGGGTTTGCAGCGTGTAAAACTAATCAGCAACCGCTAATATATTGCAAATCAAGTGTTGCAATTAGCCGACCTATTATATCTTAGGCTATGTTCAGAAAGAAAAAAAGGAGTGAAATCTCTTTCCGTTGAGCAATTATTTACCCAATTCCGATGGCAGGATATCCATCAAATCGTAGAGCAAACGGGCTCGGTTATCTTTGCTGAATTTTCCAAGTATGTCCATAGAAGGGGTCTTTGGCTGCGGGGTGCTAAGCCAAAGTTTACGGAGGGTTTTGGCAATCAATAACGGATCGTCGGTCACCATAAATTCGGGTTCTTGCACAATTTCTGGTAATCCCCCCACTTTGGTAACCAAGGGAATACAGCCATAGCCAATCGATTCGGCAAGTGCAATACCAAACGACTCGGATCTCGACAGCTGGCAACAGATTCTGGCGTCATGATAAAATTCGCCCAATAGATGATGAGGAGTAGGCGGGACAATCTGTATGTTCTCAGGCAATTTCGTTCGAATTTTTGTATAGTAACTGTTGATCATACCTACGATTACAAAACTTAGTTCGGGTATAAGGCGTGCAACTTCAACATAACGGTCTATGCCCTTTAAAAGAAAGGTTCGCTCCGAATCTATCAGGGCAATCGTAAGCACCTTATTACGAGGGGGCCCGGTTGATTTTTCGGGAGGGGGAGCTATGCAGTTGTATACCAAACTCACAGCAGAACCGGGAGCAATTGCCTGTACTTTTCTTCGTACATGATCAGAGACTGCAAAGTTTGCTGTGGAGTTTCTCATAGAATAGGCTGCGGCAAAGCCACGTAATCTTGATACAAAGACCCCATAGTTGAGTTCAGGCATTCGGGCTACATCGTATCCACCTATTACCAGGTAGCAGGGTTTCCTGAAGAGTTTTGCATAAAGAACAGGCAGCAGCGAATGCTGATCGGCAAACCAGCAGTAAAATATGTTGTATTTATGGCCTTTTGTAACTAAAAATAGGAGCTGTTTTAGCAGTTCGAGCGCAACCCGTATTGCTCCTTTAGCGGGACGGAAATGCCAGGTTTGCACAGCAGCTGCTGATGAAAGAATAGCGTAATCGGTCTGCACAAATACCGACCATGAAGGATAGAAAAGGGCTATTTTTATTTTGGACATCAGGCCGCTAACATTATGGAACAGATGGCTTAAAAATAGCTAAATTTGACCGATTGATCAGAAACCTTGAGTTATGTCGAAAATTGTTACCATAATAGGTGCCCGCCCCCAGTTTGTAAAGGCTTCTGCACTCAGTAGGGCATTAAGCCTGCTATCGGCCGAGGAGGTTCTGGTACATACCGGTCAACACTTCGACGACAATATGGCTTCGATTTTCTTCGACGAGATGGAGATTCCGGAACCCAAATACCAACTTGGAATCCATTCGCTGCCTCATGGCGCAATGACCGGCCGCATGCTTGAATCGATCGAAGCCGTTTTAAAGAAGGAAGAACCTACAGCCGTTGTGGTCTACGGTGATACCAATTCGACGCTGGCAGGTGCATTGGCTGCTTCGAAGCTCCATATCCCGGTGGCACACGTGGAGGCCGGTTTACGGAGCTTTAACCAGCGAATGCCAGAGGAGATCAACCGGATTGTAACCGACCGGATCTCGCAATATTTGTTTTGTCCGACACAAACAGCCGTCGACAATCTGAACAGGGAGGGATATCAGCATCTTGATACAAAAGTTTTTCTTGCCGGCGATGTTATGTACGACGTTGCGCTTCACTATAGCCAAATCTCTTCCTTCAAAAGTCGGATAATAGATCAACTCAATTTGCAGAAGGCTCCGTTTGTTCTCGCCACACTGCACAGGCAGGAAAATACAGATGACACGACGAGGCTTTCCGGAATTCTGGAAGCACTGAATGAATTGTCGGAAACACATCGTATTGTTTTGCCGATGCATCCGCGTACCCGTAAGATTCTGGCTCAGCTTAGCCTGAAATTGAAATTTGATCCGATAGAGCCTGTCGGCTATTTCGATATGATTGAGCTGCTTAAAAATTGTTCGTTTGTGCTCACCGATAGTGGAGGATTACAAAAGGAAGCCTATTTCTTTCAAAAGCATTGTCTGGTGGCCCGTGATGAAACCGAATGGACCGAGCTTACCGAAATGGGGGTTAACTTTTTGGTGGGAGCCAACCGGCAACGGATTTTGGAAACCAGTTTGCGTTTAACCGGGCTTCAGGGAAGATTCGACGCCCGTCCATATGGAAACGGAGATGCTGCCAATACGATAGCCGGGATATTAACGATGATTTAACTATACTCGATCGCATATTTTTTACGTTTGCTGCATACTCTACGACCAATACCATAATCCATGAAGCGACCACCCGCCATACAGATGGCCGATCTCTATTCTCAGTACCTGCATATTAAATCAGACGTGGATTCGGCCATTCAATCGGTCATCGACTCAACTCTTTTTATTAAAGGGGGAAAGGTCAGCGACTTTGAATCAAGTCTGTCGAAATACCTCGACGCACATGTCATTAGCTGTGGTAATGGCACAGATGCGCTCCAACTGGCATTTATGGCACTCGAACTTCAGCCGGGCGATGAAGTGATTACAACGCCCTTTACCTTTGTGGCAACTGCCGAGGTTTTGGCGCTTTTAGGTTTAAAACCTCTATTTTGCGATACCAAACCCGGTACATTTACCATCGATGTTTCCCAAATTCAAGCTTTGATAGGTCCCCGTACAAAAGCGATTCTTCCGGTTCATCTTTTTGGCCAACATGCCGATATGGAGGAGATTATGACAATTGCCAGAACCAACAAACTCTATGTGGTGGAAGATGCTGCCCAATCTCTGGGTGCAGAGTATCGTTTTAGTGACGGAACTCAGGCACCTTCGGGAACTATGGGTGAAATAGGTTGTACATCGTTTTTCCCATCCAAAAACCTGGGAGCTTTTGGCGATGGAGGGGCACTGTATACCCGCAATACTCTGTTGGCCGAAAAAATCCGTTCCATAGCCAACCATGGGATGAAGGTCAGATACCACTACGACCGGATTGGGATTAACTCTCGGCTCGATAGTTTGCAAGCTGCTGTGTTGGATGTTAAGCTGCCCCATTTGCCCGGCTATATTGCTTCCCGTCAGGCGGCAGCAGATTGGTACGACCAGCATCTTGGCAATATCGACGGGCTAAAGATTCCCGAAAGGAATCCCAACAGCACACACACATTTCATCAGTATACACTGCTTACACCCCTCCGCGATGCGTTGATGCAGCATTTGAAAGTTATGGGCATTCCCTCTATGATTTACTATCCCAAGCCGCTGCACATGCAAGAGGCATATAGCTATCTGGGTTATAGCGAGGGTGATTTTCCCAATGCTGAGATACAGGCTCAGCAAGTGCTTTCGTTGCCAATGCACACGGAACTTTCAGAAGAACAACTTTCGTACATCACCGATTCCATTCAAAAGTTTTTTGGCAGGTAGTGTCGACTTTCCTTCGTACCAGGTTCAAGATTTCAGACAAAAATCTTTAAAGAGGAGCCTTTGTTTGCACTATAGATTTATAAACCCTGTCAATCTATTGGATATCCGGTTGTAACTGCTCTTTTAGATCCTCATTTCGCAGGATTTGCCCGGGTTCAACTTAAAATGGGGAGGTGGGATGTTGACGTACAACAACGAAATTGAATATATTTGTAAGAGCATAATGCGGTAGCATTCCCCTCAAACAGTTGTGCCGCCCAATATTTTCAACATGGAGAACTTTTTTAGACACGAATCGGCCATTGTCGATGCCGGAGCCAATATTGGTGAAGGCACAAAAGTCTGGCATTTTTGTCATGTTTCATCCCGGGCAACCATTGGGCGCAACTGCGTTCTGGGACAGAATGTATTTGTGGCCGACGATGTCGTACTTGGCGATAACGTTAAGGTTCAAAACAATGTCTCGCTCTATACAGGTGTATCGTGCGAAGATGATGTTTTTTTGGGTCCATCCATGGTATTCACCAATGTTATCAATCCGCGCAGCCAGGTTAACCGCAAGCACGAATTTATGAAGACCCTGGTGAAGCAAGGCGCATCTGTTGGGGCAAATGTTACCATTGTTTGCGGAGTTACTCTCGGAAGGTTTTGCTTTGTAGGGGCTGGTGCGGTTGTAACTCGTGATGTGCCGGACTATGCTTTGGTTCTGGGAAATCCTGCTCATCATGCCGGCTGGATGAGCGAAGCAGGCGAGAAGCTCATTTTCTCGGAGAGCCGTTTTGCCGATTGTCCGGTTACTCATGAAAAGTATATTCTGGAGGGCGGAAAAGTTAGAAAAGTATCAGGGCATTAATGCGTTTATAACCAATTGAATGCGTCTGCAAAGCGGACTACCAACCATGAAAAGATTTGCACTTATAGGAGCAGCAGGGTATATCGCCGAGCGACATATGCGGGCAATTAAAGAGACCGGAAACCATCTGGTCGCAGCCACCGATCCGTTTGATGTAATGGGGCGCATCGATAGTTATTTTCCTGATGCAGAGTTTTTTCAGGAGATTGAAAATCTCGATAAATACATGGACGATGTTCGCAGGGCTGGAGAGGCGATTGATTTTGTTACAATTTGCACTCCCAATCATCTGCACCCATCTCATATTCGGTTTGCCCTTCACAACGGGGCACATGCAATTTGTGAGAAACCCCTGGTAGTATATCCTTCAGATATTCCCATAATTCAGGACATAGAAGCCGAAACCGGCAGACGTGTTTATACAATACTGCAACTTCGGCACCATCCGGCGATATTGTCTCTCAAAAGAGAGATAGATGCGGGGAGCAAAAAGATGTACGACATCGACTTGAGTTACATAACCACCAGGGGCAAGTGGTATGGGCACAGCTGGAAGGGCGATGCTCAAAAGTCGGGTGGAGTTGCTACCAACATTGGCATTCACTTTTTCGACATGATAACCTGGATTTTCGGTTCGGTCAAGGAGAATATTGTATATCGGTACGATGCCGATAAGGCTGCTGGTTATCTGGAACTTGAGAAGGCCCGGGTTCGGTGGTTCCTGAGTCTCGATTACCACGATCTACCCGAATCTGCCCTCCGCCGGGGAGCAAGAACGTACCGCTCCATTACGATAGATGGCCGGGAGATTGAATTTAGTGAGGGTTTTACCGATTTGCATACAGTATCCTATCAACATATTCTTTCCGGAAAAGGCTATGGAATCGATGACGCCCGGGAGAGTATTATCCTAACCGATTTTGTAAGAAATGCTGTTCCTGTAGGAATCCCTGAGGTCACGCATCCCTTGTTGAAGAGAATGCCAGGTCGATAATCTGTTTTGCCAAATGGCGGCGTGAAAATCTTTCCAAAGCCTTGGGTTCGCACTTCAGGGTTCCATTTCTGAATTCGGTATAGCGATCCCAAATATAGCTGCGCAGTCCTTCGTGGTTGTCTACATCGAAAACGCTTCCGGTATTGGTTTCGCGTAAAATATGAGTATAGTCTCCATCTTCCGGACCTATGGCGAGGATGGTTCGCCGAAGAGCCATGTATTCATACATTTTCCCCGGAAGAATACCCCTTACCGTTGGAGCGTCGTTAAGGGGCAGAAGCAAAAGATGGGCGTTCTGAAGCCTGGCCAGTCCTGCACGATGTTCCAGATGCCCGGGTAATTCCATTTGGTCATTTAATCCATGAGTCCTGATGGCTTCGAGCACACTCTCATCGACCTGTCCTATAAGTAGAATCTTAAGGTGGTCTGCAAAATCTATGTTACTGACAGAAAGCTCTCTGAGCACCCGCCAGAGCATCTCCGGATTGCGGTCGCGGTTAAATGAACCAAGGTGGGCGATGGTGAAATTATCAGAATCGAAGGGATGATCTATGGAAAAATCGGCCGGGTCGAATCCGTTGAAAACAACTTCAACCTTACGGTTGGCAATAAGGGTTGTTGATTTTTGCAGTGTAGGGCTTACAGTGGTTACTATATCGGCTGTCTGAAGAACTTTTTGTTCGAGTCGCCTATGCACAGCATCGGCCAATCGAGTAAGCTTGAGCCGGTGGTAAAAGTCAATCTCGGTCCATGGGTCACGAAAGTCTGCCAACCAGGGGATATCTGGAAAAAGTTTTTTGAGACGCAACCCAATCAGATGCATACTGTGGGGAGGTCCGGTAGTAACGATGAGGTCAATTCGGTTTTTTTTCAGGTAATCGGAAAGGAAGGTTACTGAGGGTCTTATCCAAAACCGTCTGGGGTCGGGAATCAGCAGGTTTCCCCGAATAAAAACAGCCACCCGTTCGAGCAGGGTCCCCCTCGAGGCTTCCGAGATATAACCCGCTTTTAGGGAGGCCGACTTTGGTTTCCCCGAAAGTTTTCGAAACAGGTGATAAGGTTCCCAAATGGGTGTTTTGATGACTACGGTTTCAGGATGAATTTCAGAAAACAAGCTCTCATCCACTGCCGATGGATCTGGATTTTCGGGGGTATAAACCACCGGCTGCCAACCCAATTCAGGCAAATATTTCGACATCTTTAGCCAGCGCATCACCCCACCACCACCCGAAGGCGGCCAGTAATAGGTTATGATGAGCACTCGCTTCATTGAAGTTCAAGATTACATTTCACCAGCTGCAAAAACAGAATCGGTACAGCCATTCAGAACCGATTACATCTCTAGGAAAGAGTCTCAAAGAGGGTTCGGAAACTTATTTGTTTCGAGATAATTCCACGCAGTTGAGTAATCTCAACCCTTTCCTGAAGCATGGTATCACGGTAACGTATGGTAACCGAATGGTCGGTGATGGTCTGATGGTCTATCGTTACGCAAAAGGGAGTGCCTATGGCATCCTGACGGCGGTAACGCTTTCCTATAGAGTCTTTCTCGTCGTACTGACAATTAAAATCGAACTTGAGATGGTCGATAATTTCACGTGCCTTTTCGGGTAATCCATCCTTTTTCACCAGCGGAAGTACGGCCAATTTTACAGGGGCAAGCACAGGAGGTATGCGCAATACTGTTCGAACATCCTTCTCTCCATTGGCGGCTTCCACCACCTCTTCATGATAAGCAGCTGACAAGACCTGCAGGAACATGCGGTCCACTCCAATCGATGTTTCAACTACATATGGGATATACGATTCATTAAGTTCAGGGTCGAAATAACGCAACTTCTTTCCTGAGTATTGTTCGTGCTGCGAAAGGTCGAAGTCGGTGCGGGAGTGAATACCTTCCACTTCCTTAAAACCAAATGGGAAACGGAATTCAATATCAACAGCGGCATTGGCATAATGAGCCAATTTTTCATGATCGTGAAAACGGTAGTTTTCGGCACCAAACCCAAGAGATTGATGCCACTTCATTCTGGTTTCCTTCCATTTTGCGAACCAGTCGAGTTCAGTTCCGGGTTGAACAAAAAACTGTAGCTCCATCTGTTCAAATTCGCGCATTCTGAAGATAAATTGACGGGCAACAATCTCGTTTCGAAAAGCCTTTCCAATTTGGGCAATACCAAATGGAATTTTCATTCTTCCCGATTTTTGAACATTGAGGTAATTAACAAAAATGCCCTGTGCCGTTTCCGGCCTGAGGTATATTTTCATTGCTCCATCGGCCGTTGAGCCCATTTCGGTCGAGAACATAAGATTGAACTGTCGTACATCTGTCCAATTGCGCGTTCCGGAAATAGGACAAACAATTTCCTGATCTTCAATAATCTGTTTTAGCTCATCCAGATTGTTCTCGTTCAGGGCATGCTGAAAGCGCTGATGTAAATCGTTCCACTTTTGCTGATTTTCCAAAACCCTGGCATTGGTAGCCAGAAATTGTTTTTCATCGAATGCCTCTCCAAAGCGTTTTTTGGCCTTCTCCACCTCCTTGGCGATTTTATCCTCATACTTCGCCAGCTGTTCTTCGATCAATACATCGGCACGGTAGCGTTTTTTCGAGTCTTTATTGTCGATGAGCGGATCGTTGAAGGCATCGACATGTCCTGATGCTTTCCATATAGTAGGGTGCATGAATATAGCGGAGTCGATCCCTACGATATTCTCGTGGAGCAGAACCATACTGTCCCACCAATATTTCTTAATGTTGTTTTTAAGTTCTACGCCATACTGACCGTAATCATATACGGCGCTTAGGCCATCATAAATTTCACTTGATTGAAAAACGTAGCCATACTCTTTGCAATGGGCTACCAGCTTCTTGAACAGATCTTCCTGAGCCATAAATGTGGTGTAAATAATTTAGGATAACGCACGCCAAAGGTAAATGAATTAATCAACTTCCTCGAAATCGATGTATTCGCCCTTCTGAGATCCATCGTTACGGTTGCGCTGATTGGATTCAAGGGTTACTTCTCCCTCTTTTTTATGTTGACGCTGCTGGTCACGCATTTGCTGCTGCATCTGCTTCTGCATATCCTTAATGGTTTTTTGCAGGAAAAAAGGCAACAGAAACCGGGTAATTAACCTTGCCCCATAAAAAATAATCATCAGGATAATTACAGTTTTGAAGAGGCCTACAACAAAGAGAAGTGTTGGTACCATATTCGGATGCAGATAGTATAAGGTTGATGTGACTGGGTGCAAAGGTAAAAATTAATTTTCAGTGCCTTGGTCACTCTATTCAACAAAGGAATTATCCGGACAATTGTGTCAATCGGCCAAAACAGGTTCACTGATTGATGCCCAGACTTTAAGTCGGTCGACTACCAAAGCCTTATTTTTGTCGTCGAGTCGACCAATTCTGACTCCATGACTGGCTCCCTCCTGAACAATCTTTAAAAAATTTTCACGCGAAGGTGGATTGAATCCACTGGCTGTCCATGGGTCGTTGGCCCCATAAATGAAAATGATTTGAGCATTGGTTGTGTCAAAAAAGGCCTCTGTTTTTTTAACGGAGGTATCATCGAAAGGCGTGGAGTAGTTGTCTGGCATAAACAACCGGGAGAGATAGCCGGTTGCACTTTCGATCGATAGTTTGCCCTTAAAGGGTTTGGTATCGTATCCATAATATCCCAGCTCACGGGCTGCCTGAACAAAAAATGAACCTATCTGGTCGAGTCCTTCTCTTGAGAAATAATCGGGCGATGATATTTTTTCGAAATGGCCGAACAACTCCTCGGGGGTGGATTCAGGTCCGGGAATCAGGTCGGGGTTGCTGCCCCACTGCCAGAAGGCAAAGCTGTATTCCAACACACAAAAGTCGAAAATCTCGTCGACCGGAGCATTAAATGTATAATTCTTGTCTTCTATCAGCTGCTTAAACATTGGCATAAGTTGCTGACGTTTGTCGAGCAACCGATGCTGAAAAGCAAGCACTTTCTCCCGTTCCTCTGCTGTGCCGGGATGGTTGTCAATATAAGGCTCATGCCTACCATCTTCAACCCCAAAATTGAAGGGTGCAACGTACGAAACGGTTAAATCAACATCTTTGGGATGAAACACCCTGTGAAGTACAGCAGTTTGTCCACCCTTGCTGATGCCGGTATTCACCCATTTACCCGACAGGTATGGTTTTAGCAGTTGAACTACCTGGTGGTGGTCTCCGGCAGCATTTTCAACAGTAAGAAACTCCCAATCGACCGGTTCGGGCCATGATTGCCCAAAGTAGCGGTGTTCTACGACGACCTGACTGGCATCAAGAATAGTACAGAGCTCATTGAGATAGCCTGAATTGGCCCCATAGTTGGCAACATACCCTTCGGTTACCAACACGACAGGGGCTTCGGGCGATTTTACAGATACAAAGACCCTTTGCGAAAAATTGCCTGAATCGGGGTTGCGGTGATCAACAGGTTGCAACAATCTGATCTGAACTGCCTCCTGAAAAAATGCATTGGGTGTCATTGGAATTATCTCTACCACTTGTGGGAACTGCTGAAGATAAGCGGCAAGATTTCCGGCCGATAGCTGAAAATGGAAGATTGACAGTAAAAAAAACAGGCGCAAAAAGTATCTCATTGTGCAGGGTTTAATTTTATGGTCCGAAAATAGTTACTTTTCACCAAAGGTTATCTTTCCTGCTTCGCTTTATCTTTTTGTTTAAACTAAACTCCCATGCAACAAAATCCAAATGGGGTTACGCGCATATCGGGTGGAATTCGTATTTTCGGGATCATAATTTCTATCCGGCGATTCCGGAATGTAATTGTTTGATAATTAAAGCTACTTTTTGATGGGTTAGAGTTTCCTTTTCGAAGCAACCATTAACAAAGTCAATGACCATAGTTGCTTTTGTCTATAGGCCGATATGTTTACAGATAATTTTTGCGTAAGCCTTTTTTGATACGAATATTGCCACAGCCAACGCGTAAGTTTCCCAATAACTGCCAGACGCTGCCATTTCAATTGTAAGTAAATCTATGATAAGACTATACGAAAATATGCGCCCCGGTACGCAATTGGTATTTACCGGTTTTGTGGTGGTTGCATCTTATTTGATTAGTCAGCTGATTGCCGCGATGCTGGCCATTCCCTTTTTTGGGACTGAGCGGGTAATGACCATCCTTTCAGGGTTTGATTTTTCAGACCCGACGCAGCTCGCATTTTTAAAATACCTTCAGGTGTTTCAATCGATCGGACTGTTTATTTTGCCTTCTCTCATACTGGCCAAAATGTTTAACGCCCGTCCCGGGGTTTATCTAATGATGCATAGGAGCGTGACTTTTCCAACAGCGATTCTGGCCGTTTTGCTGATTTTTGTGGTAAACCCGCTTATCAACTATTCAGGAGCAATAAATGCTGCCATGCACTTTCCCGAATGGCTCTCAGGACTTGAACAATGGATGCGCAATGCTGAAGATGCGGCAGAAAAACTTACCGAAGCATTTTTAATGACCAACAACATTTCTGGCCTCGCCTTTAATCTATTTATGATTGCACTCCTCCCGGCATTAGGAGAGGAGTTGCTTTTCAGGGGCATCATTCAAAAGCTGTTTGCAAAAATGACCCATAGCCATCATTGGGGAATTTGGCTGTCGGCCATACTTTTCAGCGCACTGCATATGCAGTTTTATGGATTCATACCCAGATTGCTGCTGGGAGCCATCTTTGGTTATCTTTTGGTATGGAGCGGATCGCTCTGGCTTCCGGTTTTGGGTCATTTTGTCAACAACGCCGCAGCTGTAGTTCTACTCTATCTCATCGAACATCAAAAACTGGGCGACCATCTTGGGGAGATTGGAAGCAACCAATGGCATCTTGCATTGTTCAGCCTGATAGCTTCAGGACTAATTTTATGGGTTATTCATCGGATGAATCAACCTGTATGGTCCGATGTTATGGCAAATGATTCCGGATCTGATTATCCAACCGCTGTTGATTAAAAAAGATTTTTCCCTCTGAATTCAACCTAAATACCAAACTCTATGAATTCCTTCAAGTTTCTCCCTCTGGTTGCTTTTTTCGCTATGGGGTGTCAGCGTCAGGAACCCTTGCCCAATGTGGTTTTTATCTATGCCGACGACATTGGCTATGGTGACCTTAGCAGTTATGGAGCCACTTCGGTGCAAACGCCTCACTCAGACAGGTTGGCAGCCGAAGGTATCAGATTTACCCAGGCATATGCTGCTGCCGCCACATGTACACCATCGCGCTATTCTCTGCTAACGGGCGAGTATGCTTTTCGTCGCAACGATACCGGAGTGGCGAGGGGAGATGCCCCCATGGTTATAAAAAAGGATCAGTTTACCATAGCAAAAATGATGCAGGAGGCGGGGTACCAAACTGCAGTAGTTGGTAAATGGCACCTTGGTCTGGGGGAGGGTGGCTTTAATCAGCAGGACTGGAATGGGTTGATTACACCCGGTCCGAATGAGATCGGATTTGGATACAGTTACTTTATGGCCGCTACAGGCGATCGCACTCCATGTGTTTTTATTGAGGATGGCCGGGTGGTTAATCTCGATCCTTCCGACCCTCTTGAGGTCAGCTATAATGCACCATTCGAAGGGGAACCTCTTGGCAAAACCCATCCCGAATTGTTGACCATGCATCCCAGCCATGGTCATGATATGGCAATTGTTAACGGGATAAGCCGTATAGGCTATATGCGTGGTGGCAATTCGGCCAGATGGGTCGATGAAAATATTGCCGACTCAATTACGTTGAAAGCGGTTCAATTTATCGAGCGCAACCATCCCGAAAAAACAGGAAAGCCATTTTTTCTCTATTTTGGTGCGCATGATATTCATGTTCCGAGGGTGCCCCATCCCCGGTTTGTGGGGGCTACTGATATGGGACCACGAGGCGATTGCATTGTAGAGTTCGACTGGTCGGTTGGAGAGATTTTAGCTGCACTCGACCGATTGGGTCTGGCCCGGAATACATTGGTGATACTTACGAGCGATAATGGTCCGGTGGTAGACGATGGATATCACGACGAGGCGGTAGAAAGACTTGGAAACCACAAGCCTGCCGGAATTTTTCGGGGAGGAAAATACAGTGCTTTTGAGGCAGGAACCCGTGTTCCATTTATCGTGCGCTGGCCGAAAAAGATTAAACCTTCGGTGAGCAAAGCACTGGTTAGTCAGTTGGATTTTATTGCCGTTATAGCAGAATTAATACAAGGGGTGATTCCGGAAGGATCGGCTTCCGATGCAAAACCTGAGCTCTCCACATGGATGGGTAAAAACCCATTGGGCCGCGATCATGTAGTGGTGCAGTCGACCGGAACACTGTCGCTGATTAAAGATAACTGGAAATACATTCGCCCTTCGGGAGGCTGGCGTTACAACCCACAGGTCGATATTGAACTTGGCAACGATACGCTGCCTCAATTGTATTTCCTGGCTGCCGATCCGGGCGAAACTATAAACCGTGCCTTTACCGAAACCACGCGGCTTGCCGAGCTCGAGCAACTATTAAACCAGATATCTGAATAGAGGCCAGTACTCCCTGATCAACGCTGTAGTAGGAAAAAAAAACCTTAACTTCGTTGTAGGTTGTTCGATTCCAAATTAAAATAGAGACAATTTCTCCCGAAGCAATTGATTACAAAAATTCAACAAACTGCTATGTCAACAAACAGAAGAGATTTTTTAAGAAACAGTATACTTGGAGCAGGTGTACTTGGCAGCGGGCTAATTACTGCCTGTAATAGCAATGATTCAAGCAAAGCAACGGCCACAGCCATTCGCTCGCAGCGCTTCAACATGAGCGGTTATGCTGCGCCCAAACTTGAAACAGTGCGGGTTGGTTTCATAGGCCTTGGAATGCGGGGCCCCGGAGCTGTTCAGCGGTTTTCTCATATCGAAGGGGTTGAGATTGTTGCTTTGGGCGACCTTCATGAAGAGCGTGTTGAAAAAAGTCAGACGATTCTCGATCGGATGGGAAGACCCAGAGCGCAAGCCTACTTTGGATCGGCGGATGCCTGGAAGGCTATGTGTGAAAACCCTGAAATCGATCTTATTTACATATGCACTCCATGGGCACTGCATACCCCTATGGCTCTGTACGCCATGGAAAACGGGAAACACGCCGCCACCGAGGTTCCGGCTGCCCTTACCGTCGATGAGGCCTGGGCGTTGGTCGAAACCTCCGAACGGACCCAAAAGCATTGTATGATGCTCGAAAACTGTTGCTATGATTTCTTCGAACTCTTAACGCTGAATATGGCTCGCCAGGGATTTTTTGGGGAGATAGTGCATGGCGAGGGCGCCTACATTCATGATTTGCTCGATCTGAATTTCAGTAAGAACGGATATGAGGAGATGTGGAGGTTGCGCGAAAATATGCGTAACGGGAATCTCTATCCTACCCATGGTTTGGGTCCGGTTTGTCAGGTAATGGACATCAACAGGGGAGACCAGATGGAATACCTCACCTCGATGCAGTCGGCCGACTTTATGATGGCAGCACATGCCGAAAAACTTGCATCGGAAGATCCTTTCTTTCAGGAGTTCACAGGTAAGACATATCGCGGGAATATGAATACCACCATTGTAAGAACCCATAAAGGTCGCACCATAATGGTTCAGCACGATGTAACCAGTCCTCGTCCATATTCCAGAATCCATATGATATCGGGTACAAAGGCATTTGCTCAAAAATGGCCAACTCCTGCCAAAATATCCGTAGGTCACTCCTGGTTGCCAGAGTCGGAATTCAAGGCCCTTGAAGAGCAGTATACCCCCGAGATTGTTAAGCACGTTGGTGAAATGGCTCGCCAAATTGGCGGACATGGGGGTATGGATTTTATGATGGACTGGCGTTTGGTCGACTGTTTGCGAAACGGACTGCCCCTCGACCAGGATGTTTACGACGCAGCCCTTTGGAGTGTTATAGATCCGCTTAGCCGCCAATCGGTAGAAAACCGCTCGGCTTCGGTTGATGTGCCTGATTTCACATGTGGATCCTGGAAGATCAACTCGCCGGTAGAGTTGACCCTCAAAGGGGGAGGCACTACAGGGGTAGTTTTACGGACCACTGATAATGCCCGACAGTTGAATGTTGGATAGAATGGGTTGATGTAAACATGTCTCTTGATGGGGTGGTTTACCAGGGTCACGCAAATCTGCCGACATCAATGGATTGGTCCCAGTTTGCCTTATCACCAGTAAGCTTATTGGCCATAAGTTCTGCATAATATGGGGCCTGCAATACACCCCTAGATCCGAGTCCGTTGAAGATAAACAGTCGTTGCAGTTCGGGATGTTGTCCAACCACCGGCAACCGGTCGTAGGTCGTGGGCCGAATGCCTGCCCAATGTCGGATGACCTCGTATTTTGCTGTGAGCATTCGATCCAATTTACCGGTGAGTTCCATTCGGCCCTCCAATGTTGGTTGCCAATCGAGGACTTTGTGCGAGAATGTAGCACCTACCCTGAAATTCCCTTCACCCAAAGGCAGAATAAAAATGCCCTCTCCTCTCACCGTATACCGATCGTCAAGGCCGGGGGCATAGATATCAATGAGTTCCCCTTTGTTTTGTCCAATCACCACTTTGGGAAACCATGGATTATCCTGATGAGCAGGGCCCTGGCAGAAAACCAATTTCTCTGCCGAGTAGTATTGATTAACGACCAGTCGCTTCTCTCCGGCCTCGATACTTAGCAAATCGACATGCTCCGGAACCAGTAGCTGTTTTTCCTGAAGAGTTCTGGCCAACAGGGCGGTAAAACGGTTAAGATTAACATATCCCGATTGTGCAACAATGGCCGCTGCGTATCCTGTTTTTAATCCATTCATTTGAAATTCGGGGTCTATCGAATTAATCAGATGACCTAAATGGGAGTTTCGGGCTTCCTCCCAAACAGGAACTTCAGATGGATGGCAAAGCTTTGCACTGTTGGATTCATATAAAAAAGAGTCTCCAAGCCATTTTTCACAGGCTTCAAATCGCTGTATCATTGCGGTATACAGCTGATGAAGACCTTTGATCTCTTTTAATTTTCGGGCGGCCAAAGGGTAATACAAGCCACCTGCGGCATTGGAAGCATTTTCACTGAAAGGGCGATCAAAAATTCTAAAATCAATCCCTTTCTGATAAAGTTCGCATGCCAATAGCGATCCTGCCAATCCCTGTCCTGCAATGATAACTTCGGTATGTATCACGAGAGATATGTTTGATGCAAAGTTACCATATAAAGGGAGCTCTTGCTCTTTTATTTTATATTTGCGCTGATTTTTATAACACACCAATTATGTTGTTGCACAATCGTATGGGCAGACCGCAACTCCTTGCCCGGCTTAATGCAGAGACGTTTAAACGGCGAACACTTTCTTTCTACAGGTATGTAAAATTGGATAATCCACACGAGTTTCGCGACATGTTGTACCAAGCCTGGGATAGACTTCAGTGTTATGGTCGAATATATATTGCAAACGAGGGGATCAATGCTCAGATGAGCGTTCCTGAGTTTCAGGTGGAGGCTTTTCTGGAGCATCTCAATAGTTTGCCACAACTTGAAAACATGCCCATTAAATGGGCCATTGAAGATGATGGACGCTCTTTTTTAAAGCTTGCCATTAAAGTGCGTAAAAAGATTGTAGCCGACGGACTCATCGACGAGGTTTTTGATGTCACCAATGTAGGCACCCATCTTTCGCCTATGGAATTTCATGAACTTTCGGCCCGTGAGGATGTGATCGTGGTAGATATGCGGAACCATTACGAAAGCGAGGTGGGCAGGTTCGAGAATGCACTATGCCCTAAGGCAGAGACTTTTCGCGAAGAGGTTGAAATGGTGGTAAACCAGCTGGCCGGAGAAAAAGACCGTAAAATCTTGCTGTACTGCACAGGTGGAGTAAGGTGTGAAAAGGCAAGCGCATGGATGCGTCATCATGGATTTAGTGATGTGAACCAGCTGTATGGAGGCATTATTGCCTATGCTTCTGCAATCAGACAAAACCAAACGGCCTCGAGGTTTATTGGGAAAAACTTTGTTTTTGATGAGCGGCTCGGAGAGCGGATTACAGAGGATATCATCAGTCAGTGTCATACCTGCGGACAACCTTGCGATACCCATATCAATTGTGCATGGAATCCATGCCATAAGCTATTTATTCAGTGTACTGACTGTAGTGAAAGTTATCATTCCTGCTGCTCGGCTGCTTGCAAAGAAAAAATCATAGCCGAACCCAACCCTAAATTGCAGCATCGATATGTAATGCAGGGTTGTTCCC
Source organism: Prolixibacteraceae bacterium UBA6162 (assembly GCA_002428215.1). Next base: position 2,660 of record DIUI01000137.1, on the reverse strand, counting down.
TCTGATTGCTGTAGTCCCCTTTTCGACATCATCGCCATTTGCCATTGCCGGCAAATAAAAATATAGTTTGGAATAGGCTGAAGGTGAGTCAATTTTGGTATATTAGCAACCAGCCTGCTCTAAACCGACCCTGCATTGTTTCTGTCTTTGCTGGAAGTCTGTGGGTGCAGGTAGTAAGTCTTACACCAGATTAGCACTGTTCCATGCATCAAAAACATTCACTTGCCTTGTTCCTGAGTGTCGTAATTGCTCTGACAATAACAGGTTGCGCCCAAAAGGAACCGCTCTACTACAGCGAAAACGATTTCGAACGTGTACCCAAGATCGATGTGCATTTTCACTACAATCTTAACGATCCGGTGTTTCTGCTGTTTGCCGATTCATTGAATTTTAAGATTCTTTCGCCCAACGTTAATGCCAGTATGCCTGTTAATGAACAGTTTGCAATAGCGCGTGAGTTGCGGAAACAGTATCCAAAGCAGTTTGCCTTTTTTGGAACCTTTACGGTTGACCATTATGGGCAGGATGATTTTTCGGATGAAATTGTTCGACAGATTCAGGAGGCATTGGATGCGGATGCCTCTGGCATTAAAATCTGGAAAAATGTTGGCATGGAGCTTCGCGATTCTGAGGGACGCTATATTATGGCCTCCGACCAAGCTTTTGATCCTGTTTTTCGATATCTGGAAAACAACCAAGTTCCACTGATGGCGCATTTGGGAGAGCCACGAAGCTGCTGGCTGCCGCTGGAGGAGATGGATCTGCTTAACCATGTGCGATACTATACAGCCAATCCGCAATACCATATGTACCTGCATCCCGAAGCACCCACCTATGAAGATCAGATTGCTGTAATTGATGAACTCCTAACCCGTTATCCCGACCTGGAATATATTGGCGCTCATCTTGCCAGTCTGGAGTGGAGCATCGATGAGGTGGCCAGGCGCCTCGACACCCATGCTATGCTTATGATAGAGTTTTCGGCACGAATTGGCCATTTACAACACCAGTCTCACTCCAATTATCAAAAGGTCAGGGATTTCATGATCAAATATCAGGACCGCATTATGTACGGTACCGATACAGGTGTAAGTTCACGCAGTACAAATGTTGCAATGGAAAAGGAGCGTTTGCATGGATTGTGGCTGAGGCACTGGCAGTATCTGGCAACTGATTCGGAGGTTGAAGTGCCTGAACTTGGTGGTGAGAAGGTAAAGGGACTTTCTCTTCCAAGGCAGGTAATAGATAAAATCTATTATCAGAATGCAGCCCGGTATTTTGAATAGCCTGAAATGTAAAAGAACAGAAAGATGAAACAAAATCTTAGCGAACGATTGGGTAGTCTCGATGTATTAAGAGGTTTTGATCTGTTTGCGCTGGTGTTTTTTCAGCCGGTGTTTATGGCTTTTTATAGGGTGGCTGATCTTCCGTGGCTGAAGCCTTTGGCCCTTCAGTTTGAACATGTATCGTGGGAAGGATTTGCCTTTTGGGATATAATTATGCCCTTGTTTATGTTTATGGCAGGTGCATCCATGCCATTTGCCTTTTCCAAATACCTCTCTGCAGGCAGCCGATTATCACTTTACCGCAGAATATTGAAACGCGTAATTCTCCTTTGGGTGTTCGGTATGATGTGTCAGGGAAATCTTTTGGCGCTCGACCCCTCTAAACTCTATTTATACTCCAATACACTGCAGGCTATAGCCATGGGCTATCTAATAGCTGCGATTATGCTTATTCATCTCAAACAAAAATGGCAAATTGGAATCACTGCTGCTTTGCTGCTCGTTTATTGGGGGTTGCTCTCTTTTGTTAAGTTTGATGGTTATGGAGGAGGCAATTTTTCACCCGATCTGAATCTTGCCGAATACGTTGACCGAGTTGCCTTGGGTCGTTTCAGAGACAGGGCTGTTGTTACCCCCGAAGGAATTGAATTTGGAAGCTATCGCTACACCTGGATTTTAAGTAGTCTGAATTTTGGGGTAACCGTAATGACAGGGGTTTTTGCAGGCCAGATACTGAAAAGCAACCTGACAAAAGAGCGTAAAATGGGGTTATTGGTGGTTGCTGGAATCTCGATGATGGTTGCAGGTCAATTGTGGGGGTTGCATATGCCAGTAATCAAAAAGATCTGGACCAGTTCAATGACCCTCTTCAGCAGTGGTATCTGTTTTCTAATGATGGCACTTTTTTACTATCTCGTCGACTATAAAAATTATGGACGTTACCTCAATTGGCTTAAGATATATGGCATGAACTCGATACTCGCGTATATGCTGTTTATGATTGTAAATTTCACGGGAGTGGTCGAATCTCTTTTATTTGGCACAGCGACCTACCTTGGCAGCTTTTATCCGGTAGTTATTAAATTGGGTAGTGTATCTATTCCATTGGTAATTTTACTCCTTTTGCACCGCCACAAAGTTTACCTGAAAGTGTAGCAATAACAAAATGCCAAAGCGAAATTGCTCCCAACAATCAAAATGCGGGTAGTTTATACGGGAAACAGAATTTCATCTTCCGGCTGCTTTTCGGCGTTAAGCAGATGTAGTATCAACCTTGTTTTTTAGTCTGCCATCGCTGTATTTGTCAGCAAATTCAATCAGTCGGCGTGCTACTTCGTCGAGGGTGCTGTTCTGTTTTGCAAAGCAAAACCGAAG
>DIUI01000118.1 GCA_002428215.1 Prolixibacteraceae bacterium UBA6162 | reverse complement strand
AAAAAGGGCGACTTCCCCTACCTGCGCGACCGGTCGGTGTATCTGGCGGTGAAACTTATGCGGCACAATGCCCCTGCCGATTACGCCTATTCCCTAATCCGAATACCCAGCCGTTCGGTTCCAAGGTTTCTGGTCTTGCCCAGCGTAGGTTCCAAACAGTACGTCATGCTGCTCGACGATGTAATCAGGTTCTGTTTCGACGATCTTTTTTTCTACTTCGATTACGATACCTACGAAGCCTATACCCTGAAGGTAACCCGCGATGCCGAAATAGATATCGACGACGATATCTCGAAGTCGTTTATTGAAAAGATGGAAGCCGGCATTAAAAAGAGGAAAACCGGAAGGCCGGTCCGATTGATCTATGACAGTCAGATACCCGACGATTTTCTGAAGTTTATCGTGAAAAAAATGAAGATCGAGGATCAGGAGAATGCCATTCCCGGAGGCCGATACCATAACCACAAAGATTTTATGGATTTTCCGGAAATCGGAAAACCCCATCACTACTACGCCAGGCTTCCTTCTCTTCAGCACAAAGATATTCGCCGGCATACCAGTATTCTGAAGGTGCTGCGCCGCAAGGATGTGATGCTTCACTTTCCGTATCACCGGTTTGGGCACTACATCGATCTGATACGTGAGGCAGCCATCGATCCGCAGGTCGAAGAGATTGGCATTACCATTTACAGGGTATCGCCCGGATCGAAGGTGGTAAATGCCCTGCTCAACGCCATCAGAAACGGGAAAAAGGTTACCGTGGTTATTGAGTTGCTGGCCCGGTTCGACGAGAAGAACAACATCTTCTGGTCGGGTAAGCTGCAGGAGGAGGGCGCCAATGTTATTAATGGTATCACCGGTCTAAAGGTGCATTCAAAGCTCACCTGGATTAAGCGGCATGAAGAGGATGGCTACCGCAACTATGCCTACATAGGAACCGGAAATTTTCATGAAGGTACTGCCCGAATTTATGCCGACGATGGTCTGTTGACTGCCGATCCGCGACTGGCCGACGAGGTGGCCAATGTGTTCGAGTTTTTCAAACATAATTTCAAGCATTTCAAATACAACCATTTGGTGGTGAGTCCGTTCGAAATGCGCAAGAAGTTTATAAAGCTCATTCGCAAAGAGATCCGGTTTGCCCGGCAGGGTAAGGAGGCGTGGATTATGCTTAAAATGAACAGCCTTATTGATCCGCAAATGATGATGAGCCTCTACGAAGCCAGTGAAGCAGGGGTTAAGATTAAGCTTATTGTACGTGGTATCTTTGGTATGAAAACCGGACTGCCCGGTCTGAGCGAAAATATTGAAGCCGTTAGCATTGTAGATAAATACCTCGAGCACTCCAGGATTTTCATTTTCTCAAACGGAGGCGACGAAAAATACTACATCAGTTCGGCCGACTGGATGCCCCGCAACCTGAACCGCCGTATAGAGGTCGCTGTTCCGGTGTACGATCCCGAGATTCAGGCCGAATTGAAGGAGATGATGCTCATCCAGCTGCGCGACAATACCAAAGCGCGTATTCTCGACCCCGACCTGCTCAACCAGTATCATCGCAACGAGAACGGCGCCAGGTACAAGGCGCAGGAGGATTATTACAATTACATCCGTCAGCAACACCATATCGTTATGAAGATATTTCACAATCCGAGGTGTGCCAAAAGTCGCGCAGGACTCAAATACCTCGAACGCAAGGGTTACCAGGTCGAAGTTGTCCAATATATGTCGGAAGGCCTTAGTAAGGACGATCTTAGTATGATTTTTACGTCAACCGGAGCAGCGCCACTCGAACTTATCCGCACACAGGAGGCTCTCTATAAAACGGAGTTCAAAGGTCGGGAGCTGTCGGCCGGGGAGTGGATGGATGCGATTATCCAGTATCCGCAGCTGCTGCAGCGCCCGATTGTAGTAAACGGCACACAAGCTGTGCTGGCCAATCCGCCCGAAGAGATTGAAAAGATATTATAAGGGTTGAAGGTGAATACTCTATTCCTCTGCAGGAGGCTGGAGTCTTTGTTTCTGGCTGCCTGATTTGCAGGGCACTGTCGGGTTAATTAAGCCGCGAAAGTTGCTGCTGTAACTGCTTGATCTCCCCATCTAGGATGTTTCGCTGCTTAATGGCGTTCGAGAGTTCCCATGCATCGGCAACAGCCCGCTTGTCGTAATCTTCGAGCACAATATAGTGATACCGGCGGCCCAGAAATACTGCCTTCAACCGCAGGTGGGTATGGTTGGCAATGAATTCGATTACCCCATTGTCGCGTCCGTTCCGGTAGGTTACCTTTTCCCATTTCGACTCCATGAAATCGCTCCGGTGGTTGTCTGTTTCGGTCAATCCAACACTATCGGTACGGGCACTCAAATCAAGATCATACACCCGAAGTCCGATGTGGTCGAGCCACTGAACTCCGTTGTAGTTGCTAACCAGCGACAATTCGCCCCGCTCGTCGAGCAGAATCTGAAGGTAGGATCGGTTCCACGAACGCTCCCAGGTCTGCCTTCGATGCAGGTACTGGGCAAAGCGGTCGAACTGCGTTTTTTCAATTCTGAAATTCTTCTCCAGATCTGTTATGCGAAGGTTCACCGAGTCGAGACGGTTGTTTTTTTGTTGCATAATCTCCCAAAGAATCTCTTTTTTAAGGTTGGAGGCAGCATTAAGCGCAAAGGCGGCTTTGGGATGCAGCAAGGCTACACTGTCGATCTGCAAAAGTGCCGAAGCGGTGTCGCTCTGCTGCAAGAGGGCACGGGCATAGTTGAGACGGGCACCGGCGCGCTCCTCCTGGGTAGGGCCGCAACCGGATAACATCCAGACAAGCAGTGGAAATAGGATTAAAAAAACACGGAACATAAAGCAATTTTTACAAATGTATATGAAAACGATTGGATACGCAAAACCCCGCAAGAATTGAACCACTATATGTAAATTATTTTAGTAAAGATGGCCACATAAAGATGCGTAGCTCATAGATTTTTTCTATCTTACACAAAAATCAAAAATCATCTATGATTACCTTAACTCAACTTGAGTATGTTGTCGCCGTAGATACCTACCGCCATTTTGCACGTGCTGCCGAACACTGTTTTGTTACACAACCCACCCTGTCGATGCAGATTAAAAAGCTCGAAGAGGATTTGGGCATCATTATTTTCGATCGTTCGAAGCAGCCATTAATTCCTACCGATGTTGGATACCGGATTATCGATCAGGCAAGGGTTGTGCTCAATGAGTCGGAAGAGGTGAAAAATATAATCAAGGAACACAAAAACGAGATTTCGGGATTGCTTAGGATTGGTATTATCCCCACTCTGGCTCCCTATTTGCTTCCACTGTTTATTGGAAATTACAAACGTACCTATCCCAATATAGTTATCAAAGTCGAAGAGCTTCCCACATCGGCCATCATCGAATTGTTGCACAAAGATTTGCTCGATGTCGGCATTCTTGTTACACCGCTCAAGGAGGAGAAGATTATCGAAAAGCCGCTCTTTTACGAGGAGATGATGCTCTATGCCCACCCCGACGATGCCCTTTACAACAAGGAAGAGATCACCATTAAAGATATCGCCCGGCCCGATATCTGGCTGCTTAGCGACGGGCACTGTTTTCGCGATCAGGTGGTAAATTTGTGCTCTTTTATGTCGGGGGCCGGCGGTAGCCTTCCATTTCAGTTCGAAGCAGGCTCGCTCGAAACGCTAATGAATATTGTCGATGTAGAAGGGGGAATAACCCTGATTCCTGAGCTGGCGGGTTATACAATGCCCGAATTTCGCAGAAAAAATGTACGCTCGTTTACCCACACCAAACCGTTGCGGGAGGTGAGTCTGGCCTATTCCCGTCATTTTGCCAAACATAAACTCATCAACTTGTTGTGGCAGAATGTAAAAGGCGTAATTCCTGCACCATTGCTCGATGCCGAAAGGGGTAGGGTGGTTACCTGGCGTTAAAAGGTGAAAATATTTTTCGGAGGGCTTTGAAAGTATCCAAAACTTAATTTTCTTTGCACCACCAAAACATGAATGGACTTTCGACTGAGAAACCATTTTTTTGGTAAAAAAGCGTTGCTGGAGTTTGCGAGAATGTAAAATAATACTACTTTTGCAGACCGAAAAACAGGAAAGTTTTTTGAAAAGGTCCGTTCATCTAAGGGTTAGGATTCAAGATTTTCATTCTTGCCATAGGGGTTCGAATCCCCTACGGACTGCAAATTTAACTTAGTAAAGAATTATAATGGCAAACCACAAATCGGCCTTAAAGCGTATCAGGCAAACGGAAAGAAAGCGGCTACACAACCGTTACTATGCTAAAACAACCCGTAATGCCGTGAAAAAGCTTCGTTTGTTGGAAGACAAAGAGGAAGCAGTTAAGCTGTATCCCAATGTCGTATCGATGATTGATAAGCTTGCCAAGCGCAATATTATTCATAAAAACAAGGCCTCGAATCTCAAATCAAAGCTGGCTTTACAGATCAATAGGATGTAAGGCGACAATTTCATAATAAGAGACAAAGAAAAAGATCTCTCCCTAAGGGAGAGGTCTTTTTTGATTTTTACGGATCTGCATTTTTGCTATTTTAGTCGAAATGTTTATCCCACCCCCATGGATCAATACCGTAAACTTAACATTAAGTCGTGGGCAGTAGAAGACCGTCCGCGAGAGAAACTAATGAGCAAAGGTTCGCGCGCTCTTTCCGATGCAGAACTGCTGGCTATATTGCTTGGTTCGGGCAACCCCCGTGAGACTGCAGTTGAACTGGGTAGGCGAATACTCGAAGCTGCTGGCAACAGCCTTGCTGAACTTGGGCGAAAGCCTGTTGGCTATTTTACACGGTTCAATGGCATCGGGAATGCCAAGGCAATTTCGATTGTGGCCGCAATGGAGCTTGGCCGGCGGCGGCGCGACATTCATCAACCGGAGGCAGCCCAAATTTCATCGAGCCATGATGCTGCGTCGATTCTCACGCCCCTAATTGCCGATTTGGGGCACGAAGAGTTCTGGGTAATTCTGCTCAACCGTAACAATCGGGTTATTCACACTTTTATGACCAGCTCGGGCGGAATTACCGCCACAGTGATTGATGTGCGTACCATTTTGAAAACCGCCATCGACCAGGGTGCTACTTCAATGATTGTTGGCCATAACCATCCTTCGGGCAACCTTGCTCCTTCTGAGGCCGATATTCAAATCACTGCCAAATTAAGGGAGGCTGCGAAAATTATGGACATCGCCGTGCTCGATCATATTATCATCGCACAAAAGGGGTATTACAGTTTTGCCGACAACGGATTGATGTGAATTGACATCAGGCTACTTCAGGTTCAGATATTCAATTAAATTTGTAGGAAGCAAATTTGTCCTAATGCGCAGCGCATGGTGTTGATCTATTCGGGTAATCTATCGCCGAGACTGACCTATACAGTTCGGCTTATCTTTCGCGACGTGCTGGGAACGGAGGTTCGGATTACCGACGATGTCGCAGAGTTCGGAACCTCACCTCTGCCCAAATTCAGTTATGGCACTGCACCTCTTGGAGACGAACCTTTTCTCGAAGGAGGCACCCTGCTTTTTACCTGCAGTCTGGATATACCGGAACTGGAAACCATTTCCTACCGCGACGAAATCTGCTTTTTCCCTTCTTCAAACCGTTCCATTTTGCCCTTCGATCCTTTTGCGTCGGTCTTTCTGGCTGTTAGCCGTATGGAGGAGTATTCACCCGGAGCGCGCGACCAACATGGTCGATTCGGCGCCTGCAGTTCGTATCTCTACCTGCACAATCTGCTCGAAAAGCCAGTAGTGAATATTTGGTCAGGGTTACTATCCCACCGGCTGTCCGAGCTTTTTCCCGACTTTGCCTTACCATTGCCTGAATTCAGGCTTGTGCAAACCATCGATATCGACAATGCCTACGCCTATCTGCACAAAGGATTCTTCCGGACAGTGGCTGCTGGATTGCGCGATCTGCTGCGCGGCAATTTAGTTGGGTTTAAACAGCGAATAGCTGTATTGGCCGGAAGCGAGACCGACCCCTACGATACCTACGACTACCTGGCGAACACCCTTGCCCCAATAAAGGGAAGGGTCCATTTTTTCTTCCTTCTGGGCGACTATCGGCGGTTCGACAAGGGATTGTCACACAATCATCCGGAGATGAAACGTTTGATCAAGCGCATCGCCCGCCTATTCCCAGTGGGGATACACCCGTCGTACTATTCTTCCGAAAAATCGGGTCAAACTATGCTGCTGACTGAGATTTCCCGACTGCAAACGATGCTGCAAAATAGAGTAATTGCCAGTCGCCAACACTACCTCCGTCTTACCCTGCCCGATACCTACCGCAATCTCATCGCCGCCGGAATTCGCGAGGATTACTCCATGGGATATGTCGATGCTGTTGGATTCAGGGCAGGAGTTGCTGCGCCTTTCAATTTTTATGATCTGCACGAGGAACAAGAGACCAATCTTCGAATTTTTCCGTTTGCCTTTATGGATGTGACCCTGATGCAGTATGCCAAACTTACAGCCCAGGAGGCAGCTATTAAGGTCGAGACCCTCATGAACCAGGTACAGGCCACAGGGGGCTATTTTTGTGCGGTATGGCACAACGAGTCGCTTTCCGGAACCGGTAAATGGCGCGGATACCGTGAACTTTTTGAATGGTTAAACCGGGTTAATCCCACCAGCGTGTTATGACGAAATTTGAACAGCTCAGATTGGTGCCTCAGAGCCAACTCGATGTGGAAAGGTACGACAGTGTGGTGGAGAGTGCTCCCAACAGCAGGGTGTATGCACTCTCGTGGTACCTCGACCATGTAATCGATCAGTGGGATGTGCTGGTATATGGCGACTACGAATATGTTATGCCGTTGCCATGGAAACAGAAGTTGGGCATACGTTATGTGGTTCAGCCTCCCTTTACTCAACAATTGGGTGTTTTTCCATCGCCGCCCGAAGAGATAATGGATCGGTTTGTAAGGGAGATAGCACTTCATTTTCGACTTGCCAGACTGCAGTTTAACAGCGAAAACACATCGGCTTTCGAAGGTTTAGCCCCCCGGCAAAATCTGCTGCTTAACCTCCACTTTCCCTACAACGGATTGTATTCCGAATATGGTCGGCACACCCGACGCCATCTGAAGCAGGCTGTCGAACAACAATTCACCTTCTCTGAAGGGCTTATGGCAGCCGACTATATCGATTTTAAAAGGAAAGCCCAGACTGCCCGCCATCTCCAATCGCAGTTGGGTGTGCTGCAACGGCTCATGGGATATGCCCTTTTCAAGGGGCAGGGTTTTCTTTATGGGGTCTACAACCGCGAAAATCAACTTTGTGCAGCAGCTCTCTTTGTATTGCATGGCAAACGACTCATCTATCTTAATGGGGTGTCACTTCGCGAAACACATTCCGAAGGAGCGATGTATTACCTGATTGACCGTGTAATTCAACAGTTTGCAAACCGCCAGCTCTTCCTCGATTTTGAAGGTTCTATGATTCCCGGAATTGCAAGATTCTTTGAAGGGTTTGGCGCACGCCGCGAACTCTACTTTGCCTATACCCATAACCATTTACCCATACCCCTCCGATGGTTGCTTTAGGGGTGCATACCATAAAAACCCTGGCCTCGGCAGTCGCGCCGCTAATGGGGTGGCAAACTCTGCTGAAGAGTTCACCCCAGTTGCTTCTGCCTTTCTATCATGTTGTAAGCGATGAAGTGCTTCCACACATCCGAAACTATGCCTACCGCAACACTGCCCAATTTGAAGCCGAGCTCGATTTTTTATTGCGCCATTACCGTCCGGTTGCACTTGAGACTCTGCTTACCGAAATACCGCATGGAAAACCTTGCTTTCATCTATCGTTCGACGACGGCCTCAGGGAGTGTGCCGAAATAGTAGCTCCCATCCTGCTGCGAAAGGGTATTCCAGCCACCTTCTTTATAAATCCTGCTTTTGTGGGTAATCGACAGCTTTTTCACCGCTATAAAGCAAGTCTGCTGCTGTCGCATGCCTTAGATTCGCCCCCAATAATCAGACAGATAGAGAAGGAGGGGATGTCGATAAAATCTATACTGAAAACTCCTTACCACCAGCAGCATATGCTCGATGAAGTTGCCCGGAAAATGGGAGTCTCGTTCGACGATTTTCTTACTCAACAAAAGCCCTACATGGAAGTTGACCAGCTCCGGAAACTGATGGGGCAGGGGTTTACCCTAGGCGCTCATAGCTGGGATCACCCGGAGTTTTGGCTGATTGACGAAGAGGAACAGAAAGGCCAGATTTTGAAAAGTCTGCATTGGATGCGAGAGGAGCTTAATGTAACCTTACCGGCTTTTGCCTTCCCCTATACCGATACCGGAATCTCGGATGCGCTTATCGCAACTTTGCACAGGGAAGGTGTATGCAGGCTTTCTTTTGGCACCGCAGGAGTAAAACAGGATTCCATCGACGGACACTGGCAGCGTTTTGCCTGCGAAAACAATCGTTCCTTGTCAGCGGCATTGAAATCTGAGCTGGTCTATTACCATATACGCCGTGTATTGGGTAAATCGTATGTTAACCGACAATCGAATGGAGCTGCAAAGAATTAAACTACATGAGCTACACGGATTTCTTTCCGGCCCACTATACCGTTCGCTAACGGTAAAGCCGATTACTCCATTGCGGGTTGTCTCCTATCTTAACAACCCGAATGCCCTTCCTTCTGATGTGGTGCTCTATATGCTCACCGATGGTAATCAGATGCTCGCCTTCAGAACTCTTTGGGCCGATACCCTATCGGTGGGCGGAGAACCGATACGATTTGCTTGGCTGAGTGGCAATTGGGTACGCCCTGACCTCAGGCAAAAAGGCTATGCGCTGCAGCTGCTGCAAGCGGCTATGATCGATTGGGATGGTCGACTTATGTTCACCAACTACTCTCCGCTGAGCCTGCAATCCTACCAGCGCAGTGGACTCTTTCAGGAGTGGTATAAGCACCGGGGTATTCGGGCATACAGAGCTCCTGATCTCGAGAGTTTGCTGTTACGGCGAAAGCTGCCTTCGGTGGTAAAAAGTCTTATTCCGGTGGCCGATTGGCTTATTCGGATTGCCGCACGTGTAAAGGAGAGATTTTACCATGATATGGCTGATTCCGATTACGGTTTCGAGGTGTCCGATTCCCCGGATGAGGCATCATTGCAGTTGGCCGATGATCAGCAAAGCAAGTTTGCATTCGCTACCCGAGCGGAACATCTCATTTGGAAGCATCGATGCCCCTGGATTTCAGAATCTCCCGGCGATTACCTGCCGGAGTATCCCTTTTCATCGTATGCAAGCCAATTTTTGTGTAAGACGGTCAAAGTATTCTACCAGGGAATATTTTCGGGGTTCTTTATTGTTTCAATCCGGGAACACCACCTTAAAACGCACTATTTTTATTTATCTTCGTCGCACAGCAAGGCCGCTGCCCAATGGATTGTAAAATTTGCCATGCAGCAGAATGTCAAAATGGTTACCATTCTCCACCGCGAGGTGGCCAAATCCCTGAAAACGGGACACCACCCGTTTTTACTAATACGACCTTTTTCTATGGGCATCTATGCCACCCAACTGCCTCGCCTGAATGCTGCCAAACAGGTACAGAGCGGCGATGGCGACTATTTTTTCACCTGACGTTTACCCACTATGGAACTGAAACTTCTGGGCAACCACCACTCTATCATCGACCAGTATCTGGGAGAAATCCGGGATGTGAACATTCAAAAAGATCCCATGCGCTTTCGTGAGAACCTGCAGCGACTGGGAGAATTGTTTGGATATGAAATCAGCAAAACACTCTCCTATTCCAACCGCGAAGTTCCTACTCCATTGGGGGTTGCACAGGTTCCAATGCTTGCCCGGCAGCCGGTTTTGGCTACCATCCTCAGGGCTGGTTTGCCTATGCACCAGGGTCTGCTTCGGGTATTCGATCAGGCCGAGAATACCTTCATTTCGGCATACCGGAAATATACCGACGATGGTAATTTCGACATCGAGTTCGAATATATCGCATCGCCATTGCTCGATGGGAAAGTGGTGATTCTGTCGGATCCGATGCTTGCCTCAGGTATGTCGATGGAAATCAGCTATCATGCCTTGCTTTCGAAAGGCAACCCCGAACATATTCACCTGGTTTCGCTCATCGGCAGTAGCAAGGGTGTACAGTATGTACAGGACAATATCCCCGACGGAAGGGTAACCCTTTGGCTGGGCGCTATTGATCCGGAAATGACCGCAAAATCGTATATCGTACCGGGGCTTGGCGATGCAGGTGATTTGGCCTATGGTGCCAAAATCGACTCTAAAACCAAAGTCTGAAGTTGGTTAGAAATATACCTCAACGTTGATATCCTCGCGCTGGAAACCTTTCTCTTTAAGAATCTCCATGGCGTCGAAAATCATATCACTGTTTCCGCATAGATAGAATGCAGTGTTCTGATCGAAAGTGTGTTGTTTTAGGTAGTCGGTAACCCTTCCTGCAAAATTTCCTTTGGCATCGCGAGTAGTGCAAAGTGTGTAGTTTGCCTGATCGTAGGCATCGCGTTCGTAGGCCTCGGAAGGAAACCGCACGCCATGCAGGATGTGGTAATTGAGACCGGGGTGCGACTTAATCATGCTGTGAAAAGGCGCTATACCGGTACCACTGGCAATAAAGTAATGCTGATGCGTTTCCAGCTTCTTATGGTCGATGCCAAATTTCCCAAAAGGCCCGCGGATTTCAAGGTAATCGCCTACCTTAAGGTTCTTTAGCTTAGGTGAGAAATACCCCCCCTCAACCTCTTTAACCAAAATCTCGAGCGACTCGTCGTTTTGTCCGCTGTAGATGGAGTACTCCCGACTTTGATAGTCTCCCTTAATGGCTACTGAAACGTGCTGGCCGGCCTTGAAATTGAATCTGCAACGGGGCATGGCCACAACGAATGTGGTGTCGGTAAGTTGTCTAATCTCGTTTACCTTGTAAAAATTGGTGTCGATTTTTAAGTCCGATTGTATAATGTTTGTCATATCGAAGTAAACTTTAAGCCGCAAAAATAGCACATAAAAAGATAAAAATGTATTTATTTTCCTTTGTAATGTTTTTGTTCATCCACAATTAACTCTTGTGGGCAACAATTGTTCAAACTTTTTATTCGATGGAGCGCAAGAACGATGAGCGAAACGATGGTGAAGGTTTGTTGGTTTCAGTAGAGGTGTGCTGCGTTCCTCAGTTTCCCGCAATGTATTGTCGGTCGGAGAGACTTTTTCAGGCTAAAATGCCGGGTAAAAATCGCGGGTAAGTTCCCGGTATTCTCTGGTGTAGTCGAAATGGGTTTCTCCCTCGATGGTTAAAGTATCTTCTAGGATTTGTGGAGCATTTCTGCTCAATTCGACCAGGATACGGTGGAAAGGCTTTACTGGATTGGGCCTTACACGGGTAATTCTCAGGAGAGCAAAGCCTGCAGCATCAGCATACCTTACCAGTGCTGACTCGTCGGTTGCCGGCAAAACAAGGGCTATTCTGCCTTCGGTGTTAAGTATGGAAGCGCAGCCACTTAGCAGGTCGGGCAGGGGTAGTTGGTGGTTATGCCGGGCCGCAGCGCGTTGGTTGTGCAGCGGTTTGGTTCCACTGGTAAAATAGGGTGGATTGCTTACTATCAGGTCGAATGAAGCGGTCTGATCAAGTGCAAAATTTTGAAAAGTATTGTGCACAATCGTAATTCTATCGCCCCATGGTGAATGATCGGCGTTGCTGCGTGCTTCCAGCGCAGCTTCCCCGTCCATCTCAACGGCGGTAATCATTCCGCTGCATCGCTGGGCCAGCATCAGCGCGATCAAACCTGTGCCGGTTCCAGCGTCTATAATTTTGCTGGCCAGGGTTAGGTCGACCCAGGCACCGAGTAATACCCCATCGATGCCCACTTTCATCGCCGATCGCAGCTGTTCTATACGGAACTGTTTGAACTGAAAGAAGTGGTTGCGCCCCATAGGTAAGAATGGCTGGAAGAATGGCTATTTTTACTCCGGCAAAGATAGCGGTATGACGTTAGCAGCAAAAGATTTAAAAGCGTTTCTCGACGAGCGGGTGGCTTTATACAACAACGTCGGTTTTATACCAACCGATCCGGTGAGTATACCCCATCGGTTTGACCGGCGTGCGGATATTGAGGTGGCAGGATTCCTGACCGCTGTAATTGCCTGGGGCAACCGCATTGCGATCTTGAGGAGCGCGTCGCGGCTCATGGAGCTATTGGATCGGGCTCCCTACGACTTCGTTATGCAATATCAGGCAAGCGATCTGAAACGGTTGGAGCCGTTCGTGCATCGTACCTTCAATGGTACCGATTTGTTGGCTTTCGTGGGGGCTTTGCGCCATATCTACACCCATCATGGAGGCCTCGAGGGGGTATTTACACAACACCAAACCGATGATTCCCTCCAACCAGCTATTCATGTATTGAAAGAGATCTTTTGCAGCTGTCCGCATTTGCCACGTTCCTGTAAGCATTTGTCGGATCCTATGGCAGGCTCTGCAGCCAAGCGTATCAATATGTTTTTGCGGTGGATGGTGCGGCGCGATGACAAAGGGGTAGACTTTGGTCTGTGGCGCGATATTTCGCCGGCAAAACTTTCGTGTCCACTCGATCTCCATAGTGGAAGGGTCGCACGGATGCTGGGGCTGCTAACCCGGAAGCAGGACGATGCAAAGGCTGTTTGTGAGTTGGACCGGGCATTGCGCGACTTCGATGCTGAGGATCCGGTAAAATATGATTTTGCACTATTCGGTTTGGGGGTATTTGAAAAGTAGTTTGTGGCTGCTACCCACAACACAATTAAGGTTGCACAACTATGCCGGTTTAATAAACGTTTAAAAGTTAGATATGGATTTCTCGAAGATGGTAGCTGAACTTGAATTACAACCCCATCCTGAAGGAGGTTTTTACCGCGAAACCTACCGCTCAGAGGGCGGGTGCGAGGTGCCGGGCCTTGGATGGAGAAACTATTCGACCGCCATTTACTACCTGCTGGTAGAGGGGAACTATTTGGCATTTCACCGGATACGTCAGGACGAGATCTGGCATTTCTACTATGGTCAGCCCGTTAAACTTCATATTATCGATCAGTCTGGAAACTACCGTTTGGTCAGGCTGGGGCACAATCTGGATAATGAGCAAGCCCTGCAATGGGTTGTTCCGGCAGGTTGCTGGTTTGCAGCGCATGTCGAGAGAGACTATGCCCTGGTCGGATGTACGGTATCTCCCGGATTTGACTTTAGTGATTTTGAGCTGGCCCGCCGCAGCGAGTTGATTCAGAGCTTTCCGCAACACAGCGATTTGATTGAACAGTTTACCCGGTAATTGTGGGTTATTTCTTCCATTCAAAAGTTGCCGAAATCGCACGATGGTCCGAAGGGTAATTTTTCAACGAAACCCCCGATATTTCATCTTCTCCGCCCAGGGTAGTTGCATCCACAATTTTCAAAAGAGTTTCGCTAAAGAAAACAAAATCAATACGATCGTGCAATTCTCCCGGAGTATCAATCGATGACCAGGTTTCACCCCGGTGTTTTGTTTCGTCGGGATAAACTTCCCGGTAGGCATCTTTTAATCCCAGTGTGTGTATAGCTTTTGTGGCGGGCCATTCAACTTTAATGCGGCAAAGGCCTGCTTCAACCGATCTCTCTGTCCAATCCAACCACGACGGCTCATTAAAATCTCCTGTAAGTATCACAGGCCAACCGTCGGTCATAATTGATTTTATCTCCCTTATCATCAGATTCATTTCGTCTCCTCTTGCCGAAAGCGCGTGAATGATTGCTTCTTCCTCTGTGTTTATAAAGGGAAAATCACCATAAGGAATTGATGCGAGTTGATAGGGTTGATAGGGCATATGGTTGAAATGACCATTGAAAAACCAGACAAATTTTTCAGAATCCAGAGCAAGTTTTACACCCAATCTATTGGCAGTTGAATCCACAATTGGATACTTAGAAATGATGGCTGATGTGCCTTGGGCAAAATGGTGCCAACCAAATATTTTTGCCAACAATAGGCCGTTGTCTTTTTTATGGGCTCCGTCGATAGGGTAGGCTATAACCTCCTGCAGTCCGGCAACTCCGGCACCAGAGTTCATAATTACGTCAGCTGAATATTCGATTGGATTACCTTGTGCTTCGCCACCCAACCACATATTGTAGCTCAGCGCAGTAAACTGAAGTTGAATAGAATCAGCTGGTGGTGCACACGAAAACATAAAAAGAAAAGGAAGAAGCACGACCACTTTCGATACTTGCTGGAGATTGTTTCTTTTCATAAGGGCATTTCGGGCAGAGACCAACCCCTGCGGTAAGTGTGTTTTATATATTCGGTTGCAGCATCAGATGCATTCATTTTAACATATTGAGTATTGAAATGCGGGTGGCCATCCCGTACCTCGAAACTGTTTTGTTGAACAAGATTCAGCTCATCTGAGGGTGTAATATTTGTAAAGCGCATTGTTTCAGCATTCCAATGCAATGTTTTATTGAGACTTTGCAAGCGAATGGCCAGTACTCCTAAAAGTACCATCTCGTTAAATGGTCCGGAGTACCCGAAATGGGAGGATGCCTCGGTTCGCTCTGTGGGCGATTCTTTACAGGCTCTTATCCAATCCTGTTCATGCGGGCCATCAATATACCCAGTGGCTCCTGGAATTCTTCTAAGATAAGGCTTTACTTCAGGCTGGCGACCAGAAAGCAGATAGCTATGAAAACCACCGCAACCGGTTATCAACGTGTCCTTGGTTCCAACAAAAATAGACCCACCCAATCCGTCAGACATCAGATTGATATTTTCGGGCAATTTATCCGCCAGATTGGGTAAAAGTCCGCCGTCGTACCAATATAATTTTACTGGAGGCATTTCAATCTTTCCGTTTTTTGGTCGGGCTGGAAATGAAAACTCAACAGTTTCGGCTTGTGGCGCCGACTCTGTGTTCATAGGTGTTGAACTGCCGCGAATTTTTTCAGGATGTGAAAGCTTTAACGCCTGATAAACCGGATCGAGCACATGACAGGCCATATCTCCAAACGCTCCGGTGCCAAAGTCCCACCAACCTCTCCAGTTCCAGGGGGTATAAATTTCGTGGTATGGTCGCTCCGGTGCTGGACCCAAAAACAAGTCCCAACTCAGGGTGTCGGGAATGACCATGGGTTGAGCGGGCCTTTCAAGGCCCTGAGGCCAAATTGGCCGGTCGGTCCATGCATGAACTTCCTTAATTTCTCCAATTTCGTCGTTCCAAATCCACTCGCATACTTTTCGTACTCCATCACCAGAGTTCCCCTGATTCCCCATTTGAGTGGCAACACCGTATTTCTTGGCCAATTGGGTCAATAAACGGGATTCATACACAGAATGGGTTAGAGGTTTCTGACAATATACATGTTTGCCCAATTGAAGTGAATGAGCCGCGATTACGGCATGGGTATGATCGGCAGTTGAAATCATCACGGCATCGATGGAATTGGTCATCTCGTCGAACATCAATCGCCAATCGCGGTATCTTTTGGCAGCAGGAAAGGATTGGAAGGCTGAGGATGCATATTTCCAGTCGACATCGCAAAGTGCCACAATGTTTTCGCTGCCCATTGCAAGAAGGTTGGGATGACCTTTACCGCCTATCCCAATACCGGCAATATTTAGTTTATCGCTGGGGGCCTTATATCCCATGCCACCTATTACATGGCTGGGTAAAATTGTAAATACAGCTGATACAGCGGCAGTTGTCTTGATAAATTTACGGCGGGAATTGAACATGGAGTTTAAATAAGGGTATATGTTGTGCAAATTGATCGGCTGATAAATATAACTGTTTGATTTTTAAGCCATGGTTTTGCAATAAAGTTAAACGATTTCAAATTTGGAATGATGTATCATTTGCTTGAGATGCGCGCAATGTATCCTCCACCCGGTGCCAGTTTGATACTGATTTCATCATGTCGGGTAACCTCTTGGTGGGTGATTTTGTAATCGTGCGGATTTTTTGCGGCATTAATTCCATCGGCAGCTATTTCAATCAGAAAATTACCTTCGGGTAAGAATTGGAGTGGTAGTTTGAATTCGGCAGGCTCCCAGTTATTTATAGCCGCCACAAACCAATTTCCTCCGTTGCGTCGTATTTGAAGAATATGTTTTCCCAACACCGCATCAATAATCAGTGTTTCATCCCAGGTGGTAGGGATCGACCCAAGTAGTTCCATAAGTTCTGGTTCCCGCCATGCATCCGAAATATTGCCTGCAAACAATTGAAGCGGACTTTCATAAACAACAAACATTGCCATCTGATGCATCCGGGTTCCCTGCGCAATTACCTTTTCGAACCCCATTTTTGAGTTATGGGCTTCGGTGGAATTTTGCAGAAGTCCGGGTTCATAATCCATAGGACCCGAAACCATTCTGATAAATGGAATCAGCAGGTCGTGGTTAGGATTGGCCTTATCTGACCAAAGGTTGTATTCCGATCCGAGCACTCCCTCACGTGCCAATATATTGGGGTAGGTGCGGGTAATTCCTGCCGGCACAGGGGCTCCGTGAATCATGCACATAAATTCCTCTTTGGCACATTCGGCTGCAAACCACTCCATGAACTGCATAGCAGGCTGATCGTTCCGGTCGATGAAATCGGTCATTATGATTTTGATGTCCCACTCCTTAAAAACGGGCATAATTTCATGCCACTGCCTTTCTATGGTGGAAGCCTGAGTCCAGAGGATTAGTCCCACGTTTTTTTGACGGGCATATTGTGTAATCTCAACCATATCCATTCCTGGGGTAATGGAAAAAAGATCGTTCACATCCGACCAACCGGCATCGAGCATTACATATTCAAATCCAAATCTGGTTGCAAAATCGATGTAATATTTGTATGTGGCCGTATTTAAACCCGACTCAAAATCAACACCATAGAGGTTAAGTCCCGTTATCCATTCCTCGGTGCTTTTTCCGGGTCTTATCCAATCAAAATTGTCAAATTTTGGCGGTCGTGCCAGCCGGTAAACAAGGTCATTGGTCAACAGTTGGGCATCGCTGGATGCGACCGCAATTACACGCCATGGAAATGTGCGATTGGCCTGACTTTTTGCAATATAGGGAGCCCTCAAAGTAACCAGGTTTTGCCGAAATTCGCCCTCGGTAAGCCGCTCTTCAAGAGGAAAGGCAGCAAAAATTCCCTTTAGTTTGTTGCCGTCGCTTTTTTCGAGGAACATGCCGGGATAGTCGTACACATCCGACTCTGTGATTACCATTTTGGGGAAGCCTGCTTCAGCGACCAGAACCGGGGAGTACAATAGATGATCGCGAGACATGGTGTCGACTATGGCCATGTTATAAGGATCTTCGAAAGGAGAATGAAACCTGTCGGCATCTAACCTTTGCATTACTTTTGGATAGGTTATAGAGGCCCCTGAAGGAATACTGAAGGTGACCTCCTCGTGACTCACAATAATAGAGTCGGTGTGCTGTGTCTCGAAGCGGTAGGCTACCCCGTCGTTGTATGCCCTGAATACCAAGCGAATCTTATCGTCAAAATCTAATACCAATTCATTGTAGCGGTTCTCAATTACAGCCCGTTTCTCTTTAACGTAAGGCAAGATAATCTCATCAACGCTTAATAATTTAACATCCTTAATTCCGGAAGTCTTAGATGAGGCTGTTCCTTTCGTATATTGAAGGCCAATTTCCGAAGGGTATATGAGCTGTTTGCTACCGAACATAACCTCGTAAACGATTGATGGTTCTGTGGTAATTTTAACCGATATAATCTTATTGGGCGACTCAAGTATATGCGGGTCAACACGGGAGGCAGACAGAAGCATCGAAATAAGCAAGAGTGCTAAAGTGGTATTTGTTTTCATTTTCAAAGTCTTGGCGAAACCCATTCCGACACGGCAAAATGCAATGGGCTAATCTATTGTGCTCATTGCAGAAGAAGAATTTTCCCTTAGTAACGGGTAGATTCTATTTGAAGATAAATTTATGAAATTAGTGTATAGGGAAAACTCGATTTTAGTCCTATTCTTCTTCCTGTTTTTTGCGATCGTCTTGCAGCTTCAATGATTTCCAGAACATGTAGTGAATGCTCTGCATTTATAAGGGGTTCAATCTTTTCGAGGATTCCCTTGCTCACTACCGTTGCACCTTCCTCCCAGACAAAATCGCCTGGTTCTATCGCAAATTTGCGCGATTCTTCGTGATCTAAGGTGGCCATCTCTACAGAGAATGGTTTCCAGTCGTATCCAATCATGTGCATTGATCCCTTAGTGCCAATTACCGACACAGTGGGTTTTTCCTGTCCACTGCCTTCATGTCCATAAGGATCAAAATAATTGAATCCACTCATTACGTGCGATATGGCTCCATTATAGTGTTCCATAAGCACGCTGGCATTGTCTTCCTCCTCTACTGAAATTACACCCTTGTCGTCGACCAGTCTTTCGGGTGTTAGGATATTGGTCATAGCTACAACCGATTTCACCGGTCCAAGCAAACCGGTTAGGGTGGTGAGGTTATATACCCCTAAGTCTGGCAAACTGCCTCCCAGTTTTTCATAAAAAAATGCCGACCATGATGGTCCCAGATGACCATAACGACCATGAGCTGCAGCAATCTTTCCCAGTTTGCCCTCCTTAATTTGTGTCGCCATAAAAGCAAATTGCGGACTATTTACTACCGCCGGAGCACCCCAGATACGCAGGTTTTGTTTCTGCGCTTGCTGCACCAGATTCCAACCTTCCTTGTATGAGTTAGCCAGCGGCTTCTCACTCCAGACATGTTTGCCCTTCTGAACGGCAATACGGTTCAGCCGTCCGTGTTCCTGCATGTCAGTCAGGTTCACAAGTAAGTCAAATGGAGTACCAGTTAACATCTGGTCGATGTGTGAGTAGTAATTGGGAATATTAAATTCTGCTGCTCTCGAAGCAGCTCTTTCAACTTTTATATCGCACAAACTTACAACCTCAACGTGGTTCGATTTTGTGAGGTGCGGCAAGTACATACCGGATACACTTCCACAACCTATTACTCCAATCCTCAATTTTCGATCGCTGCCAATATTAAGCATTCCAGCCTGCGCAAGTTGCGGAATAAGAGCGGCTCCAACACCAACGTAGGCGAGTTGTGTTAAAAATTCTTTTCGTTTCATGAATTTTTCCTCTATTTTAATCTGATTGTCAATCTCCGGATACTCAAAAGATGATTTGCCAGCCAAACATGATTAGTAATTTGTGGGGTAGAAAATTTCCCATGTATAGGTTAGTTTATCTGGCAACTCTTCTTTGTAAGCCATTGGGATGTTTATCAGGGAGGAAAGTCGCTTCCCTCCCTGATAAACATTAGATTATCTTAGTATCCCGGGTTTTGGGTAATGGACCCATTGGTTAGGTCAATAATATCTTGCGGAATAGGAAATACCTCATGTTTCCCCTGAACAAATCCATTGGACCTTAGTTTTGTAGCGGCAATCCCTGTACGTACCATATCAAAGAAACGATCACCCTCCATGGCAAGTTCCAAACGGCGCTCGTTTAATACATCCGTTAGTGTTGGATTGTTGATGGCAGGTAAACCAGCCCTGCTTCTCACCTGATTGAGCGGTCCAGCTGCGCCACCACCCTTTCTAACCTTTGCCTCAGCATTTATAAGAAGGACTTCTGCGTAACGCAGAATCCTTACGTTTTGGCCCCATGAACTCCACCATCCAAGTTCATCTCTTTCCTGCAAAGTAGAGTATACTTTGCCATTGTAACGCGGAACCGTAACTCCCTCCATCTCATTTAGGCCTATTCCTTCGATAAGGTCACCGTTGGGGGCATGTTCGCCGTAATAGATAATGGTTGTCTTTTTCCTTTTGGTATCACCTGCTGCATCGAAAGCAGCTGCCAGGTCATCAGTTGGAGCGTTAAATCCCCATCCATAATCGCCCCTGGGGCCTTGCGGTTCGGCATGCTGAATATTGGTTAAATCCCAGTCACCTGGATCGTAGGGAGCCTGAATCTCAAAAACCGATTCAGCGCAATTTTCATGAGAAATCCTGAACATCTCCCAATAATCATCTATTAACCGGTAAACACCTGATGCAATTACCTGATCGGTCAGTGTTGCAGCCTCATCCCATTTTTCGAGATAGAGATAAACTTTGGCAAGGAGGGTTTGGGCAGCCCCTTTCGATGCTCTTCCTAAATTGCTGGCATCGTGGGTTACCGGGAGATCTTTTATTGCGTCGGTTAAATCCTCAACAATCTGGTTGTAAACATCTGCTTTTGGCGCTCTTACTGAGGCTTGTTCCACAGCTGCGTCGAGTGAAATTACCAGAGGAATATCTCCAAAAGCTCTCACAAGGTCGAAATAGTAGAATGCGCGCAAAAACTTGGCTTCTGCTATAAGACGGGCTTTTTTTGCTTCGCCTGCAGAGGTGTTATCAATTTTACCCAACACCTGATTGCTTAGATTAACCCCTTTGTATCGTGAACTCCAATATCCATTCAGCGCTCCTTCGTTCGGGGTTACATTGAAAAAGACATAGTCATTCAAAAAGGCGGCGTCCCCAACGGCACTCCCTTTAATGGAATTGTCGGACGGCATCTCCTGGATGGCATAGAATGAAAATGCAACCTGATCCCAGGTTCTCATATGGGCATAAATTGCATTTACAGCCTGTTCGGCATGCGCTTCTGTAACGAAAAACTCACCTTCCGGTAATTTCCCTTCAGGCTCGAAGTTGAGAAATTCATCACTGCAGGCAGCGGAAAGCAGTATCAGTAAAATTAAACTTTGAATTTTGAATATTCTTTTCATGATCGATCGGATTAGGGATTAAAAACTAATGTTCACTCCAAAATTATAGGTAGCCGACATGGGGTAGACGTAGCTATCGACACCTTGACTCGTGGCTGATTCAGGACCTGTTTTTGCAATTTCCGGTGTAAAACCTTTGTATTTGAAAAAGGTTTTTGGATTTTCTGCATTGGCAAAAAAGCGAACACCATCAACGCCAATTATAGAGGTCAAAGTCTCGGGTAGAGTATAGCCCACTTGCAGATTTTTAATTCTTACAAAGTCACCCTTTTCAATATTCCATGAGTTAACTACCTTATTGTCCTGGCTAGCCATATCGGCCGATGGATAGGTATAAGAGGTGCCTTCTCCCTGCCAGCGGTTCAGGAAGAAATCTCGGTCGTAATTTTCATTTCCTATTTGTCTAAATCGTTTTGCATTGTAAATGTGATTACCTCCCTGCCCATAGAAATCGATACCAAAGTCGATGCCTTTGTACTTCATGAAATAGTTGAAGGCGAACGTATAAGTAGGAAGTGATGTGCCAAGGAATGTTCTGTCCTTATCATTTATAATGCCATCTCCATTGACATCCTCGTATTTGAAATCGCCGGGTTTTGCATTGGGTTGAATGGGCTCACCTGCTGTATTCTTATAATTTCTGATCTCATTGTCATTTTGGAAGATGCCAAGTACATTTCGTCCGTAAAACTCGCCAATAGGCTGTCCGACTACAGTATAAGTGGATGCATTTATATTCATGTATCCGCCATATATCCCAATGGTTCCCGGTTTGAGTGCCAGAACTTCATTGTGGTTTAGAGCAAGGTTTCCGTTTAAACGGTAGCTAAATTCTCCAACAGTATTACGCCACCCCAGACTCAGTTCAACCCCGCGGTTAAGAATATCTGCGTTGTTGTCGAGATACGAAAAGTTTGATGCACCCAGAGCGCTATTCACAGTAACCGGAAAGATTGCCCCTAAGGTTTTTTTATCGTAAAAATCGACTTCGAACGATAGTCTTGAATCAAACATATAACCTTCAACGGCTATATCCAATTCACGGGTTATTTCCCACAAAAGGTTTTCAGGACCTATATATGTAGCAGAAGCTCCCTGTTGAATGGTCCCTCCAAATTCGGTGGAGTTCCATGCTCCATAATCCACGGTGCTAACAGCAGTTAACTCCGGAATTTTGTTATTTCCCATTTCACCCCAACTGGCTCTCAACTTCAGGAAATTAAACATCGACTGGTTCTCCATAAATCCTTCTTTGGTCAATACCCATCCTAAACCAACCGCAGGAAATATATCGTATCGGTTATTTGCAGGGAAGATCGACGAACCATCTCTTCTTACAGTGGCCGTGAGCAGATATTTCTCCTGATGGGCATAATTTACCCTGCCGAAGTAGGAGAGTGATGCCACCCTTGAGCCCCCATCGTTGTTGGCTTGATTTTCTGGGGAACCCAAATTGAGATAAAGAGTATTGTCCCTTCCGTAATATGGTACTCCCAATCGGGTGGCGCTCAGCCACAATCCACTCTGCTCCTGTGCCGATACACCTGCCATGGCGGTGAGGTTATTACCTTCCCCCAACTCAGAGGTGTAGGTGAGGGTGTTATCCCAATACCAGTTCATATCGTATGAGAAACGTCGGGTTAATCGTTCAGTTACGTCCGAGGGACTTCCACCCACCAATGTGTAGTGAGGGAGGTAAAGGCGGTTTCTCACATAGCGGCCGTCTACGCCATAAGAAGATTTGAAGGTAAGATCTTTAAGAAGAAACAATTCCGCATAGGTGCTTCCTACCAGCCTGTTTTCATGGGTGATATCGTCGTGATAGGTCAAAGCCACCATTGGGTTAGCGTAATCTCCGAACTCAGTCATAGCCATTAAGTTACCAGAGGCTTCATCTTTAACTCTAACGGCTGGTGGTGCTATAAAGGCAGCTTGAGCCACGTTTGGAGAATTATCGGAGTTTCGGTTCGATAAATTCAGGCTGAAGCCAATTTTTAGATAGTCCTTAACCTTGCTGTCGACCGATGCTCTTAGATTGATTCTCCTGTATAGATCATTCAGGATCAAGCCCTCCTGCTCAAAATAGCTTGCTCCGGTAGCAAATAGTGTTTTTTCGTTTCCACCCGAAAATCCCACATCATGGCTGTTAATTAAGGCCTTGTCTCTGAGTACTTCATCGAACCAGTCGGTAGAGTAATTATATTTTGAGGGATTGTACGGGGTAAAAGAGCCGCCTGTTTTAGCAGCTGCGATTGTTCCCTTCTCGTTCAAGAGCTGAATATATTCCTGTGCGTTGGCCATTTCCATAATGTCAACAGGCAGCTGAAAACCGGAGTACCCAGAATAGTTCACACGCATACGATCTTTGTCTCCACGTTTTGTGGTGATAATAATTACTCCATTTGCTGCCCTTACTCCATAAATGGCCGATGCTGAGGCATCCTTCAATACAGTAATGGTTTCAATATCGTTGTTCCCCAGAAAACTAATATCATTGGTTAGTACTCCGTCGACCACATATAAAGGTTCTGTGTCGGAGCGTACCGATCCTAATCCGCGAATGCGAATTACCGGGTTACTTCCCGGAGCCCCGCTCTTAGTTACACTGACTCCGGCAACCAGTCCCTGAAGCGATTGTGCTGCATTGGCTGTTGCCCTATTGGCAATATCTTCACTTTTAAGCACCGATATTGCCCCTGTCATATCAGCTTTTCTAATGGTACCATAACCAATGGCTACTACCTCTTCGAGGCCGATAACGTCTTCAGCCATGGTAATGTTGATTACTACTCTTCCATCGATGGTGTGTTCCTGAACCAACATTCCAACAAATGAAAAAACCAGACGTGTGTTTTGGTCAAGATTAGCGAGCGTATATTCTCCATTAGAGTTGGTTATCGTTCCTCTGCTGGTCCCTTTGACTACCACTGCAACCCCGGGAAGTGCAAGACCTCCAACATCGGTAACCCTTCCTGAAATTGTTCCCTGTGGGTTTGAAACCTGCTGTTGGGGTATACTTGTGTCTGGAATTTTTATCAGTATGTTCCGGTCATTAATTTCAAAAGAGAAATTTTCTCCTTTGAACAGCTCTTCCAAAACATCAACAATTAATCTGTTTTCCAAATCAATAGAAACTTTCCGGGTATCATTTATTAAATCCCGGTTGTAGAAAAAATAGAATTCCGACTGTTTTTCGATGGCATCAAATACTTCGTGCATCGGTACATTTTCGAATTTAAGTGTCAGTTTTACTGCCTGGGAATAGACAGACGCTGCCGAAGAAAATAGGCTTATAAGAACAAACAACACACTGAGTCGCATAATCAATAATATTGATTTTAAACCTGATGGTTTATTCCGCCAACTTAGTGATAAAACTTTCATACTCATGCGAATTAGTTTAAATTTTGTTATAGTTAGATATTAATGATAGGGTTACTATCGTTCAGATTCTAATATTCTTTGGTGCCTTCCATAAAATTTGGATGAATCGGGCATACGAATGGGATTCTCCATTTTTCAAGGATTACGTTTTGTTAAACTTACTTTTTGGTTTTGAATTGAATATTCAATTCCTGAGGTTTTTTCAATTTTCTCAAGCACATCGATCAGGTTATTGTCAAAGCTGATCATACCTCGAAATCTTATGTTCCTGAGGTTTTCAGGATAGATATAAAACTGGATTTTATGAATCTCTTCGAGGGCTTCAATCAGCTCATTTAGTGTTGCGTCTCTGAACACCCATTCGCCTGTCCTCCATGCTGCGTATAATTCGGCATCGACTTCATTCATCTCTATTATGCCTGTCGTGGCATAATATATCAACTGCTGGTTCGGCCTCAGCTCCAAATTGTCTGTTTCTTCACCTTTGAGATGCAATTTTACCGCTCCCTCCGCAAGGATTATTTCAAAAGTCTGCGATTCTTTGTTTGACTTAATATTAAATGAGGTGCCTACTACCAAAATTTCGGCAAATTCGGTCAGAACTTTAAATTGTATATCCAAATTGGTGCTTACCTCAAAATACGCCTCTCCATTAAGTATAACTTCTCTAGAGTTGGTATTATATTGGGCTGCATCGTAACTTATGTTGGCACCAGAATTTAGCCAAACCCTGGTTCCATCCGGAAGTATTGCTTGCGACCTATTACCCTCGGGAGCCATTATCTGCTGGATTAAAACCAGCGATTCTGTATCCTTTTTGTATATCTGACTCCAAATAAAAAATAATCCAAATGGAATCGCGATTGCTGCCGCATATTTAAGGATTTTGATTTGCCTTTTTGCACGGATCCACTGTTTTGATAGAAATCGTGAATAGGCGATATTAAGATTTGATTTATCAATCTCTACTTGCGTTTTGGAAATATAGACACTTTTATCCCACGCTTCCACATATTTAAGGTAGCCGATTTGGTTCGATTTTGATGCCGAAATCCAAGCTTCAACTTGAGCTTGTTGTTCTGATGTAATATTGCCAGAAAGCAATCGTCCAATTAATATTTCAATATCAGGCTCAGTAGGGTTCACAGCAGTCTGCTTTTCTCCATGGTGTGACGAAAATTTGCTGTCTTACCCTGTAATACAGCTTAATTATTTTTGGAATAAATGAAAAACAGTAAGCTAAGCATTTGAGCATCAGTAAGGTTGGACCTTATCTTTTTTAAGGCAATCGAAATTTGCATTTCGACTGTTTTTATCGAAATATTGAGATGAGCGGCGATCTCTGAATATTTCATTCCCTCAAACCTACAGAGGATGAAAATTTCACGGCATTTCTCCGGCAAACCCTGTATGGACCTGTTAATTTGTTCGTTAAGTTCTGCCTCTTCCAAGATATCGTGAAATGGTGTTTGCATTAATTGGACAGCCCGGTCTGTAAGTTCCGCAGAAGATTTGGTCTTTCGCAGGTTGTCAATGCATCGATTTCTTACGGAACTGTAGAGATAAGATTTAACAGAGCTTATGGGTTCTATTTTTTGCCTTTTAACCCAAATGTCAATGTAAACCTGCTGCACCAGTGATCTGGACTGATCCATATCCCTTAGATATTTCGAGGCAAAAAGGCAAAGTCCGGCATAGTAATCGTCGAAAAGCTTGTTGAAAGCTTTTTCGTCACCCATTCTGATTTGTAAAAAAATGTTTGATTCTATAATTCCGGTCATGCATAAGGATATATACTTGCAAATAAAACTGATAGTTAGGATTAATGCAATACACCAGTAA
The DNA here is from genome assembly GCA_002428215.1 of Prolixibacteraceae bacterium UBA6162. Next base: position 13,015 of record DIUI01000118.1, on the reverse strand, counting down.
GAATTAAATTTATAGAGACTTAATTCATCCAGGGAGGATTGGTTATTGATCGACAAGTGCGGTCCAACAGAATTTATTGAGATTTGTAATTTTCTCTAAACAAATGAATAATTCAATACCTTTTGCCCCCTTCGACAAGCTCAATGCAATGCATCGCTTCTTCCTTTTTCCTTGTGACTTCTGCAGGATCTTATCTGAATTTTAGCAAGCCTCTCAATTATAAAAATACAATCAACCAAAGAAGTCTTGCACCCAACCCTCTCTCTATATGCGGGTTAGCTCAAAGGAAGGCCTTGTTGGTGAAAAGTGTTTTATTCCACTGAATCTTCAATAACTCCATCTCTGATATGAATAATCTTATCAGAGCGCTGGGCAAAGCTGTCGTCGTGGGTAACGATGATAAGGGTTTGGTTGAAGTCGTTTCGAAGGTTAAGCAGCAGCGCATGAAGCTCCTCGCGGTTTTGTGAATCGAGGTTCCCCGAGGGCTCATCGGCCATAATTACCAGGGGATGGTTAACCATAGCTCTGGCAACTGCAACGCGCTGTTTCTCGCCTCCCGAGAGTTCCGATGGCTTGTGGTTTAATCGGTCGGATATGTGCAAATAGTCGAGAAGTTCCTTGGCCCTCTTTTCTGCCTCCCGTTGGGGTGTTTTTGCAATGTAGGCGGGAATACAGACATTCTCGAGTGCTGTAAATTCAGGAAGGAGATGGTGAAATTGAAACACAAACCCGAGTTCCTGGTTTCTGAAATGGGCCAACTCCTTATCAGACAAAGTAGAAATGTTGCGGTCGTTGATGTAAACCTCACCTGAGTCGGGTCGGCTTAGTGTTCCTAGGATTTGAAGCAGGGTGGTTTTACCGGCGCCACTCGCCCCTACAATGGTGTATAGTTTTCCGCGGGGGACTTCAAGATTGATTCCCTTAAGCACCTGCAATGGTCCATAAGATTTTCGGATGTTTTCGGCTCTCACCATAATTCAATAATTTCTACTGGTAAGTGGTGGTCCTGCAGCAACCTTGCTGCGCGCTTAATGCAGTTTAATCACCGTAGTTGCTGTCGATGTTGTTTTTAATCTCCTCACCCTCCTTGTTCAGGTTGGAGGAGATTTCGTTTAAATCTTTTTTTACATCGACTGTGCTCTCATCAATCTCGCGCTTAATTTCGTTGGTAGCTTTCTTAAACTCCCGCAAACCTTTACCGAGGGTCTTGGCAATATCGGGGATTGCTTTTGATCCAAAGAAAAGAAGCGCCAGCATCATCACCAGCACCAGTTCTCCACCACTTACAAAGAGTATAGGCATACCTTGAAATTATTTGATGCAAAAATATAAAAAGCAGCACGCGATTACAACGCACTCTCCCGTTTTTATCAGAGCACTTTTGCTACCTCAACCTGAATAAACGCTTCAACGAAGTCGCCTACCCTGATATCGTTGAAATTGTCGATGTTCAATCCACATTCGTAACCGTTTTTCACCTCCTTGACATCTTCCTTGAAACGCTTGAGTGAACCGAGCGTTCCGGTGTAGATAACGATTCCATCGCGGATAACCCTTACCTTGTTGTTACGGGTAATTTTTCCATCGCGAATAATACAACCCGCAATTGTACCAACTTTGGTAATTTTGAAACTTTCGAGTACTTCGGCAGTTCCCACAATCTCCTCTTTGATATCGGGCGCAAGCATTCCCTGCATTGCTGCTCTGATCTCGTTAATGGCATCGTAAATAATGGAGTAGAGGCGAATGTCGATCTGCTCCTTCTCGGCCAGTTTTCGGGCATTTACCGATGGTCTAACCTGGAAGCCAACAACAATCGCTTCTGACGCCGAAGCCAGCATAATATCTGATTCGGAAATCTGTCCAACAGCTTTGTGGATAACATTCACCTGAATCTCTTCGGTAGAGAGTTTAATCAGGGCGTCGGAAAGTGCTTCGATCGATCCGTCTACGTCACCTTTAACAATCAGGTTAAGCTCCTGGAAATTGCCAATAGCAATACGACGGCCAATCTCATCAAGGGTAATATGTTTCTGGGTACGCAAACCCTGCTCGCGTGCGAGCTGTTCGCGCTTGTTGGAAATCTGTCGCGCTTCGCGCTCACTCTCCATAACATGGAACTTGTCGCCCGCCTGGGGTGCTCCATCGAGTCCAAGAATTATGGCCGGAGCTGATGGCCCCGCTTTATCTGTTTTGACGTTACGCTCGTTAAACATTGCCTTAACGTGACCGTAGTGTTGGCCCGAGAGTACTATATCGCCGGCTTTGAGTGTTCCGTTTTGAACCAGAACGGTAGCAACATAACCCCGTCCGCGATCGAGCGACGATTCAATGATGGTACCTACCGCACGTTTGTCGGGATTGGCTTTTAGGTCAAGCATTTCGGCTTCTAGCAACACTTTCTCCAAAAGTTCGGTAATGTTGATGCCGTTTTTCGCAGAAATATCCTGACTTTGGTATTTACCTCCCCATTCCTCGACGAGGTAGTTCATATTGGCAAGGGCTTCCTTGATTTTCTCGGGGTTGGCCGCGGGCTTATCAATTTTATTGATGGCAAAAATAATGGGGACACCGGCTGCCGAAGCATGGTTGATGGCCTCAACAGTTTGTGGCATCACATCATCGTCGGCTGCCACAATAATGATGGCAATATCCGTCACCTGAGCACCACGGGCCCTCATCGCGGTAAACGCTTCGTGTCCCGGTGTGTCGAGGAAGGTAATTCGGCGACCATCGGGTAGTTTTACGTTATAAGCCCCAATGTGCTGAGTAATCCCACCAGCTTCTCCGGCAATTACATTGGTATTGCGGATATGGTCGAGCAGCGAGGTCTTTCCATGGTCAACGTGACCCATCACCGTAACAATAGGAGGGCGGGGCACAAGTACTTCATCGTCGTCGTGTTCCTCTTCAATGGCTTCCTGAATATCGACACTTACAAACTCAACCTTGAATCCAAATTCATCGGCTACCACCGACATGGTTTCGGCATCGAGTCGCTGATTGATTGACACGAAGAGGCCGAGACTCATACAGGTTGAGATGATCTGGGTTACCGGCACATTCATCATATTGGCCAGTTCGTTCACCGATACAAATTCGGTTATCTTAAGAATGTTGCGCTGCTGATCGATCATTTCGGCTTCAGCTGCTGCCTTCTCGTTTAGAATTGCGCGTTTTTCGCGACGGTATTTTGAGCCTTTCGACTTGCCTTTGCTGGTAAGTCTCGCAAGTGTATCTTTTATCTGCTTTTGTACATCCTCCTCGTTAACTTCCTTCTTAAGCAGTTTTTTCTTGGTTGCGGGTTTGGCAGCTTCGGCTTTCTTACGTTCTTCGGCAGTCTTGGCAACTGTGGGTACTTTATCTTTCTCGATGCGTTTGCGTCGTTTTTTCTTAGCCTGTCGATCGGCTTCCGACTCTTCGGTCTTCTTTTCGCGTTCAGCCGGCAGGGCAATCCTACCAACAATGGTGGGTCCCGTAAGCCGTTCAGCTCTTGCCATTATAACTTCGGTTTCGGCAGGTGCATCTGCAGGTTTCTCGACCTTCGTTTCGGGCACTGCAGGTTCAGACGCAACCGGTTCTGCAGCCGCGGGTGCAGTATCTTTCTGATTTCGCTGCTGGCGCTCAGTCTCACGCTCTTCGCGACTCTTCTTTGCAGGTCGTGTTTTTGTGTTTAACTGATCGAGATCAATTTTACCCAATACCTTGGGCTCATCCATTTTAGGCATTTCGCTGGCCATTAGCTCCTCTTTGGGAACTTCGGCAACCGGGGCAGCCGTCTCTTTAACAGGTTCTGGAATCACAGGAACAACAACCTCTTCGACCTTCTCTTCTATCACAGGTTTTGCTTCCTGTTTTACTTTTGGGGTTGTATCCGGCAAATCAATTTTTGCAACAATCTTGGGCCCTTTTAGCAGCGGTTCGCGCTGGGTTACTTCCGATTTTACTTCTGGTTTTGCTTCCGGTTTTGCTTCCGGCTCTTTTGCCGGAGTGGAGGTTGCGGCAGCCGCCGTCTTTTTCAGGTCGGAGAGGTCAATTTGGTTATCGTCGTACAACTCTTCGGAATCTTCCGTTTTGGCTACATCGTCAATCGAAATAGCCTCTTTGCGAACCCTCTGCTGACGCATTGTAATCAGTTCCGATTCCCGTTTCAGATTGATGTCGCTCTTGTACTCCTTTTCCAGGAGTTTGCAGATCTCCTCCGAAATTTTGGTGTTGGGATTGGGATCAATATCGAATCCTTTTTTGTGCAGAAATTCGACAATGGTCTGAATGCCTACATTCAACTCCCTGGCCAGTTTACTTAATCGTTGTGCGTTGCCTGCAACCATAAATTGTGTTTAATTATTTCTTTTTGCCTGTCGTTGCTGATAATCAATCCGAATTGCTTTGTTATTCCGTTGTTGCTTATACCTTTAATATCCGGCTATATCAACTTGTTAATCAAATTCAGCCCTCAAAATACGCAATACTTCGTCGATGGTTTCCTCTTCGAGGTCGGTGCGCTTGATAAGATCGGCACGGGGCATCACCAAAACACTTTTGGCGGTATCGCAGCCGATTCCTTTCAGTGCATCTATAACCCATCCTTCAATTTCGTCGGTAAATTCTTCGAGATTCACATCTTCGTCATCCTCCGGTGAATCGCGGAAGACATCAATTTCGTAACCGGTGAGCTGACTGGCAAGTTTGATATTTAAACCTCCTTTACCAATGGCGAGCGAAACTTCGGTGGGCAGGAGAAACACTTCTGCACTCTTTTCGGCTTCGTTAATCTTGATCGAGTTTATTTTGGCAGGACTTAATGCCCGCTTAATGAACAGTTGAAGGTTGGGGGAGAAGTTGATGACATCGATGTTTTCGTTTCTCAACTCACGCACAATTCCATGAATGCGCGATCCTTTCATCCCTACGCATGCACCAACCGGATCGATCCGCTCATCGTAAGACTCTACAGCCACTTTGGCGCGCTCCCCCGGACTTCTTACAATTTTTTTAATGGTAATCAAGCCATCAAAAATTTCCGGAATCTCCAGCTCAAACAAACGCTCCAGGAAAATTGGCGAGGTTCTCGATAATATAATTACCGGAACATTATTGCGCATGTCTACTTTAACCACCACAGCCCGAAGTGAGTCTCCCTTGCGGAAAAAATCCGATGGAATCTGCTCTCCCTTGGGGAGTAACAACTCATTGCCTTCGTCGTCGAGCACCAGGGTCTCCTTTTTCCATACCTGATATACCTCTCCGGTTACAATGTCGCCAATCTTCTTTTTGTATTTGGTGTAAACATTATCCTTTTCGAGCTCCATGATTTTTCCCGCCAGACTTTGTCTGAGGTTCAAGATCGCCCTTCTTCCAAAATCGGTGAATTTAACCTCGTCGGTTACATCTTCACCTACCTCATAATCTTCGTCAATCTTTTTGGCATCCGTTAAGGTGATCTCTTTCATAGGATCCTCAAGCTCACCGTCTTCAACAACCACCCGGTTGCGCCAAATTTCAAAGTCTCCCTTGTCGACATTTATGATGATATCGAAGTTCTCGTCCGATCCAAACTGACGCACCAGAACGCTTCTGAAGGCATCCTCCAGAACACTCATCATAGTGGCCCTGTCGATGTTCTTTAACTCCTTGAATTCAGAAAAGGTATCTATCAGATTCATGTTATCCATGGTTCCGGATTTATTTAAATGATATTACAACTCTTGCTTTCTTAATCTCATCAAACAAAAGGGTAACCTCACGGGTTACCCAACGCTTCTTTTTCTCACCTTCGGGAATCTCTTTAGCCGATATCTCGACAGTAATTTCAGATTCTCCCACCTGAGTCAGTTTTCCTGTGAGCACCTCCCCGCTTTGGGTGGTTACCTCCAGTGTACGTCCCACATTCTTCCGGTACTGCTTGACCACCTTAAAAGGCTGATCTGCCCCCGGTGAGGAAACCTGCAATTCAAAATCTTCAGCGTCGCGGTCGAGTTGACTTTCAATATGCCGGCTAATCGCCACACATTCGTCGATGGTAAGTCTTGCAAGACTGTCAATCTCAATGTGAATGGCATTCCCGGCACTCACACTGATATCGACCAGAAACAGATTTTCATCCAGTTTCTCGCCTACCAACTCTGCTATACGCCCTTTATCAATCATTAGCTCTAACAAAATAGGGGACTTCAGCCCCCTACCTCAAGGTTTCCTCAAAATGCGGCACAAAAATAATAAAAAATCCTTAATAACTCCTAATCCCACCGATAAATCATTGATAGTTAGCATCCATAATTTGAGATTAAACTTTCTTACCTTTGCCTGGTGCATTATTCATGTGTATCGGTTTTGGAACATCCTCGTAACAAGAAGAAAATCATCAATGATCCGGTTTACGGACTTATCAGTATTCGGTCACCACTGGTCTTTGATCTTATAGAACACCCCTGGATGCAGCGCCTCCGGCGAATTAAACAGCTTGGCCTGTCGTTTTTGGTTTATCCGGGAGCCAACCATACCCGTTTTGAACATGCCCTCGGAGCACTCCACCTTATGAGGCAGGCCATTGAAAGTCTGCGTTTGAAAGGCCATATTATTTCTGATGAAGAGGCCGATGCAGCTGCAATTGCCATCGTTTTGCACGATATCGGTCATGGGCCGTTTTCTCACGCACTCGAACATACGCTTATGCCAATGGGGCACGAGCAAATCTCTATGCTGCTTATGGAGGCGTTGAATGTTGAGCAACAACAGCAACTTACCATGGCAATTTCGATTTTCCGGGGCGACTATCCCAAAAGATTTCTCCACCAGATGGTTAGCGGACAGCTCGATATGGATCGGCTGGACTACCTTACCCGCGATAGTTTTTTTACAGGGGTTGCTGAAGGGGTGATCGGTGTTGACCGAATTATTAAAATGCTCGAAATTGAAAACGATGAGCTGGTAGTGGAGGCTAAAGCTGTCTATTCGATCGAAAAGTTTTTGATTGCCAGGCGGTTAATGTATTGGCAGGTGTATCTCCACAAAACAGTGCTGGCAGCCGATGCGCTCCTAATTAATATTCTTCGTAGGGCAAGCCAGCTCTCAGCTTCAGGTACCGAACTTTTTGCATCTCCCTCACTGCTGCCTTTTCTGAACGGACAGGTCGCATGGCTCGAACCCGAAAAATTATTACATCATTTTGTTGAACTCGACGATACCGATATTCTTGGTTCGGTCAAGGCCTGGCAGATGCACAGCGATCCGGTACTTTCTTATTTGTCGGGGTGCCTGATTGGCCGACGGTTGTTCCACGCCGAAATAGTTGCCCATCCACCTTCCGATGATCAGATAAATGAGCTTAGTGGATTGATATGTAATCATTTTGGAGTGTCACCCGACGATGCACAATATTTTTTTTCGACCCACGAGGTAACAAATAACGCCTACGACGGACTAACAGACAGTATTAAGGTGCTCGATAAGCAATTGGGGATTCGCGATGTACACGCGGCCTCCGATATCGATCTGGCCGTCCTTACGCGTAAGGTCAGGAAATTTTTTATCGCTTACCCGAAAGAATTGCGGGTTAGCCAATTTAACTCTATTTTTGCACGCTAAAATATAGGTCCGATGGAATTTACTGCCCTGGAGATAGCCCGGTTTTTGAAGGGTGATATTGATGGAAATGCCAACATTAAGGTGAATACTGTCACCAAAATTGAAGAGGGAAAACCGGGTGCACTTGCCTTCCTCTCCAATATGAAATATGAGCATCACCTTTATAGCTCAGAAGCTTCGGTAGTGCTGGTTAACCGTGAGTTCGCCCCAAAGGAGCCTGTGAGTGCCACCCTTATACGGGTCGACGATGCCTACAATGCATTTGCTGCTCTCCTCGAAATGTATGTGGCTGCCCGCGAACGACTCAGGACCGGTATAGAGCAACCCTCTTTTGTGCACGAAACTGCTTCTGTGGGCAAAGATTGCTGGGTTGGAGCTTTTGCTTACATCGGGAAAAATGTAACCATAGGTACCGGGGTTAAAATTTATCCCCATACCTTTATCGGCGATAACTCATCCATTGGAAATGATACTATACTCTATTCGGGGGTTAAGATCTATCCCGACTCCATTGTTGGTGCCGGTTGTATTCTCCACTCCGGTGCAGTAATCGGGTCCGATGGTTTCGGATTTGCTCCCCTTGAAGATGGAAGCTACAAAAAGATCCCTCAAATTGGCAATGTTATACTGGAAGACCTTGTCGAAATCGGTGCAAATACCACCATCGATTGCGGAACTATGGGGTCGACCATAATACGTACAGGTGTTAAGCTCGATAACCAAATACAGATTGCCCACAATTGCGAAGTGGGAGCACATACCGTTATGGCGGCTCAGACTGGTCTGGCCGGAACGACCAAAATTGGTAAATATTGCAAATTTGCCGGGCAGGTTGGTTTTGCCGGACACCTTACTATAGGCGACCATGTGCAGATTGGCGCCCAGTCGGGTATTACCAAAGATCTCAAAGGCAACCAGATTGTTATGGGTTCGCCTGTCATGGAAATCAAGCATGCGGTTAAAACTTACTCAGTGTTCCGTAACCTGCCCCAAATGCGCCAGGAGGTTATCACCCTTCAGCAAGAGGTAAAGGCCCTGCGTTCACAAATCGATCAATTATCTCAATAAATACTTATGGCAGTTAAGCAAGCTACATTAGCCGGTTCGTTTACCATCTCTGGAAAGGGTTTGCATACCGGAGTGCTGGTAAATATGTCGTTTCACCCAGCTCCCGAAAATCATGGATTCAGGTTTAAGCGAACCGATCTCGAAGGTTCTCCTATTATTGAAGCCGACGCCGATTTGGTGATCGATACCTCAAGAGGTACTCTGCTCGAAAAAAATGGAGCACGGGTTGGAACCATAGAGCATGCCCTGGCTGCGCTTGTGGGCATGGGGCTCGATAATGTGTTGATCGAAATCGACAACGAAGAAGCACCTATTCTCAATGGAAGTGCCAGTGCCTATGTAGAGGCCATAGAAAAAACAGGGATTGTAGAGCAGAATGCCGATCGCGAATATTTCGAGGTAAAAGATAAAATTGTCTATAAGAATCCCGAAACCGGTTCTGAACTGGTGTTGCTCCCCGACAGCGAATTCTCTGTAAATGTTTTGATTTCATTTAATTCCAGGGTGTTGAACAATCAGTTTGCCACCCTTAACTCTATCGCCGACTTCAAAACAGAAATTGCCAACTGTCGCACCTTTGTTTTTCTGCACGAGATTGAATTTCTGAGGAAGCATAACCTGGTGAAAGGGGGAGACCTCGACAGTGCCATAGTAATTGTTGACCGTGATATTTCGCAAGAGGAACTCGATCGTTTAGCCGACCTTTTCAACCATGAGCACGTTGCGGTTAAATCTCAAGGTATCTTAAATAACCTCGAGCTGCACTTCGATAATGAACCTGCGCGGCATAAACTGCTCGACGTAATAGGTGATCTGGCTTTGGTGGGCCGTCACATTAAGGGACGGGTTATTGCAACCCGACCCGGTCATCAGGCAAATACCGCCATGGCTCGGTTGCTTAAAAAGGAGTTGTTGCGCCAGCAGAGTGCTGCTCCATACTACGATCCAAATGCCGAGCCGCTTCTCGATATAAATCGCATCAGTCAGCTGCTGCCACATCGTTTTCCCTTTCTTTTGGTCGACAAGGTTATCTCTATGACGGATACCCTTATAGTCGGGATTAAAAATGTTACGCTCAATGAACCTTTTTTTCAGGGCCATTTCCCATCAGAACCGGTTATGCCCGGCGTTCTGCTTATCGAAGCTATGGCACAAACCGGTGGTCTTCTTGTGCTGAATCAGCTCGAGGGCTCCTATTCCACCTACTTCATCCGGGTCGATAATGTCCGTTTCCGGCGCAAAGTGGTTCCCGGAGATACGCTCATCTTCAAGTTGGAACTCACAGCACCCATTCGGCGTGGAATAGCAGTTATGCAGGGAACCACCTATGTAGGCGATAAAGTGGTCGCCGAAGGTGAATTTATGGCACAACTTGTGAAGAACAACGATTAACTTATAAAGATAGAATCATATGATCCATTCATTAGCATATATACACCCCGAAGCCACAATCGGAAACGATGTCACCATCGATCCCTTTGTTACCATCGAAAAGGATGTGGTTGTCGGCGATGGTACCCATATTATGTCGAACGCCACCCTTCTGGCTGGTAGCCGTGTCGGGAAAAAATGCACCATCTTCCCGGGGGCTGTAATAGGGGCCGTGCCTCAGGATCTTAAATTCAGGGGCGAATATTCAACGGCCGAGATTGGCGACAACACCACTGTGCGCGAATGTGTTACCGTAAACCGTGGCACAGCAGCCCGTGGCAAAACTACTGTCGGAAACAACTGTCTGCTTATGGCTTATGTTCATGTAGCGCATGACTGTGAAGTAGGAAACAACGTTATTCTGGTCAACAATACACAGCTTGCCGGCGAAGTGGTCGTCAATGATTTCGCCATACTTGCAGGGATGGTTGCTGTGCATCAATTTGTAAGGATTGGGGCACATGTAATGATTGCCGGTGGTTCGCTTGTACGCAAAGATGTTCCCCCCTATGTTAAGGCCGGAAGGGAGCCCATCTCTTATGTTGGTATCAATTCCATTGGGCTGCGCCGCCGGAACATGTCGCCCGAAAAAGTGCAGGAAATTCACGACATCTACCGTTATATTTACCAAAGCAATCTGAATACATCTCAGGCCATTGCCACCATAGAAGCTGAAATGCCGGCATCACCCGAGCGCGACGAAATCATTAACTTCATCAAAGGTTCTAAACGGGGTATCATCCGCGGAGGAGTGGTTGGGAGTACCGACGAAGATTAGTCTCCTTATTCCTGGTGTGATTCAATGGGATTCCAACCCTGAGCAGTGAGTGGAATCGCACTTCCCCCACCCGTAATGAGCAGGGTGCCTTGTGCTGCCTCTGTAATATGTCCGATAATGGAAATATCGGGGTCATTTTTAATCTTGTCGAAGTCCGCAAGGTCGGCTGTAAAAAGCAACTCGTAATCCTCTCCGCCATTCAATGCAGCCACAATCGGATTAATGCTGAACTCTTCAGCCAGCCGACGGGTTTCGTTGTGGTATGGAATTTTCTCTTCGTACAGATGACACCCAACTCCTGAATTTTTGCACAAATGCATGATTTCTGATGAAAGACCATCGGAGATGTCAATCATAGAGGTGGGTTGTATGCCCATTTTATTAAATGCCTCAACCATATCGCGTCGGGCCTCGGGCCTCAGTTGCCGTTGCAGGATGTAGTCGTAGCCTGCCAGTTGTGGCTGCGCCGAAGGATTGGCTGTGAAAACTCTGTTTTCGCGTTCAAGCAGCTGTAGCCCCATATAAGCCCCCCCCAGGTCGCCGGTTACGCATAGTAAATCATTGGCTTTGGCTCCCGAACGGTAAACCAGCGATTTGGCAGGTGCCGAACCCAAAGCCGTAATGCTTATGGTAAGTCCGGTAAGCGACGAAGTGGTATCTCCTCCTACCAGATCAACCCCATAATGTTGGCACGCCTGATGGATCCCCTCGTAAAGCTGTTCTACCGCTTCGAGGTCGAACCGCTTTGATAATGCAATACTGACAGTAATCTGTCTTGGGATAGCGTTCATAGCATAAACGTCGGAGAGGTTTACCACCACAGCCTTATATCCAAGGTGTTTTAATGGCACATACATAAGGTTAAAATGAATACCCTCTGTCAGTAAATCGGTGGTTACCACTACCGAATCGCCCCCAAAGCTCAATACTGCTGCATCGTCGCCCACACCTTTGATGGAACTGGGCTGCCTGAGTGTAATATTTCGGGTGAGGTGCTCAATAAGCCCAAATTCACCCAACGTTCCAATCGACTTTTTTTCCGTTTGATGCGACATGTTATATAAAAGATAAAAAGGTATTTTATTGTAGCGGGATTAAGGCAAAAGTATCCTTATTTTTCTATCTTTGCAAACCAATTACCAAGCGGGTTGTTTAAACCTGAGGTACGAATTCTTTAACAGATATACCGATGGAAGAGCAAGATAAATTGTTACAGGAAGTAACTCAACGTGATTATCAATATGGATTTTTTTCCGATATCGAAACCGACGTTATCGACAAAGGTCTTAATGAAGATGTAGTACGGCTCATCTCTGCAAAAAAGAATGAGCCCGAATTTATGCTTGAATTCAGGCTTAATGCATACCGTAAATGGCTTCAGATGGATATGCCCGATTGGGCTTACCTGAAGATTCCACCCATCGACTTTCAGTCCATCAGCTACTATGCTGCGCCCAAATCGCAACCCAAGTATGCCAGTCTCGATGAGGTAGATCCCGAATTGATCGAAACTTTTAATAAATTGGGCATCCCACTCGAGGAACAAAAGCATTTGGCCGGTGTTGCAGTAGATGCTGTTATCGACAGCGTTTCGGTTAAGACTACTTTTAAGGAGACACTTGCCGAAAAGGGCATCATTTTCTGCTCCTTCAGTGAGGCGGTTCAGGAGCATCCCGATCTGGTGCGTAAATATCTCGGACAGGCAGTGCCTGTTACCGACAACTACTTTGCAGCCCTCAATTCGGCAGTATTCAGCGACGGCTCTTTTTGCTATATACCCAAAGGGGTAAGGTGTCCGATGGAGTTGTCGACCTATTTCCGTATCAACGCTGCCAATACCGGACAGTTTGAGCGTACCCTTATTGTAGCCGACGACGACAGTTACGTTAGTTACCTGGAAGGTTGCACCGCTCCGATGCGCGATGAAAATCAGCTTCATGCTGCGGTGGTCGAAATCATAGCACTCGATCGTTCTGAAGTAAAATATAGTACCGTTCAAAACTGGTATCCCGGCGACAAGAATGGCAAGGGAGGTATTTACAACTTTGTTACCAAACGGGGTGTATGCCGCGGCGAATCCTCCAAGATATCATGGACACAGGTCGAGACCGGATCGGCCATTACCTGGAAATATCCCAGCTGCATTTTGCT
>DIUI01000083.1 GCA_002428215.1 Prolixibacteraceae bacterium UBA6162 | reverse complement strand
ATCCGGGGCAGGTGGCAAAAGTCGACCGTTATTGTGGGAAACCACACCGGAATCAAACAATACTAAGGGCTTTCCCTGCCTTAATAAAGGCGGCAACGGTTCTGTCGATTTGATCGAACGAATGTGCTGCCGAAAGCTGCACCCGTATTCGTGCTTTCCCACGGGGTACAACCGGAAAAACAAAACCGATTACGTATACTCCTTCCTGTAGCAATGCATCTGCAAATTTTATAGCCAAAGGCTCGTCGTAGATCATCACCGGTACAATGGCGGTATTTCCCTTTATCAGATCGAAGCCGGTCTTTTCCATCTGGCTTCGGAACCGGTGTGCATTGTCCATCACCTTTTTGGGCAATGCGTTATCATTTTCCAGCAGCTCTATCGCTTTAAGCGTGGCACCAACAGTTGCTGGAGCCAGGGTGTTGGAGAATAGATAGGGCCTGCTGCGCTGCCTGAGCAATTCGATAATTTCTCTTTTACCCGAGGTGCATCCACCATTGCCACCTCCCATTGCTTTCCCAAAAGTTGTGGTTATTATGTCAATCTTTCCCAGTAGATTGAAATGCTCGGCAGTTCCCCTGCCGGTAGCCCCAATATATCCTGTGGCGTGCGAATCGTCGACCATTACCAGTGCGTCGTATTTGTCGCATAGCGATACAATCTCCGGAAGTTTGCACAAATCACCGTCCATCGAAAAAACTCCGTCGGTAACAACTATGCGAAATCTGGCCGATTGGGCCTGCTTAAGGCACTCTTCCAACTCCTCCATGTCTGAGTGCTTGTACCTGAATCGTTGTGCTTTACAGAGCCTTACTCCATCGATTATGGAGGCATGATTGAGTTCGTCCGAAATTATGGCACTATCCTCGCCCAGAAGAGGTTCAAAGACCCCTCCATTGGCATCGAATGCGGCACAATAGAGAATGGTATCCTCTGTTCCCAGAAATTGCGAAACCTTTGCCTCCAGCTCCTTGTGGATCTGCTGTGTTCCGCAAATAAACCGAACCGACGAAAGTCCAAATCCCCATTGATTCATTATCTCCTGAGCTGCTTTAACAATCTCAGGATGACTGGCCAATCCGATGTAGTTGTTGGCACAAAAATTAAGTGCCTGCTCGCCGGTATTAAGGGTAATTTCAGGTCCCTGAGCCGAAGTAATAATACGCTCTTTTTTGTAAAGACCCTGAGCTTTAAGCTCCTCCAGGGTTTTTTGGAGTTCCTCTTGTATGGTGCCGTACATTGCTGTTCGATTTATTTTATTCAAAACAAACTTAAATAAAAAAACACTGGGATACCTATGACAAATAGCATCATAACCGGGTATGCCTCCCAATATCCCCTTCCTGAAAACGCCAATATTTTCAAATTAAGTTACCTTTGGAATGCTCAAACCTGCATCTGCTTATGGTACCTTTTACACACTTACACGTACATTCACAATACTCTATTCTCGATGGTGCTGCCAGTATCGGTGGCTTGGTATCCAAAGCCAAAGAGCAGGGCATGACTGCCCTCGCCCTCACCGATCACGGAACCATGCTGGGGATAAAGGAGTTTCACGGAGCCTGTAAGAAAGCTGGTATAAAGCCCATTTTGGGATGTGAAACCTATGTCGCATCCCGTTCCATCGCCGAAAAAACAGGAAAGGAAGACCGTTCCGGCGACCACCTGATACTGCTTGCAAAGAATTTAACCGGTTATCAGAATCTGGTAAAACTGATTTCCATCGCCAACATCGATGGTTTTTACTATAAGCCCCGTATCGATAAACAACTCCTAAGGCAGCATGCCGACGGACTTATTGCCTCCTCGGCATGCCTGGGAGGTGAGATTGCCACACTTTTGGCCGACGACCGAATAGAGGAGGCCGAAGAGGTGGTCAGGTGGTTTCAGGAACTGTTTGGCACCGATTTCTACCTTGAATTGATGCGCCATCCCTCTGAGTTGCCCGAACTCAGAGAGCAGGTGTATCACCGACAGGTGAAAGTGAATGGATTGCTGGTTGAAATTGCCCGAAAATATGACATTAAATTAATTGCCACCAACGATATACATTTTATCAATGCTGAAGATGCCGATGCACACGATCTGCTGATTTGTCTGAATACCGGGAAAGATCTGGATGATCCTAACAGAATGCGGTATACCAAACAGGAGTGGTTTAAGACCACCCGCGAAATGAACGAACTCTTTTCTGATATCCCCGAAGCTCTCCTGAATACTGCCGAGGTAGTGGACAAAGTGGAAGATTACCGGCTCGATAATGCACCGATTATGCCGGTATTTCCTATTCCCGACGATTTTGGATCCGAGCAGGAATATCTTGGTCAGTTAACGGAGCAATCCCTTAAAGAAGAGTTTGGAGAAGATACTTTCGGGAGGCTTGGTGGTTTCGAAAAGGTAGCCCGCATCAAATTTGAATCTGAATACCTCAGGCATCTGGCGTATGAAGGCGCATTAAAACGTTATGGAAATCCTCTTCCCGAAGAGGTGACCCATCGGCTCGATTTTGAACTCGATGTTATCAAAACCATGGGGTTTCCGGGATACTTTCTAATAACCCAGGATTTTATCAATGCCGCCCGGGAGATGGGAGTACTGGTAGGCCCGGGACGTGGCTCGGCAGCTGGCTCTGCGGTGTCTTTCTGCACCGGAATTACCAGTATCGACCCCATGCGGTACAACTTGCTGTTCGAGCGGTTTCTCAATCCCGACCGTATTTCGTTGCCTGATGTGGATATCGATTTTGACGACGATGGCCGGCAGCTGGTGTTGGATTGGGTGGTGAACAAATATGGAAGAGATAAAGTCGCACATATCTGCACATTCGGAACCATGGCAACAAAACTGGCAATCCGCGATGTTGCGCGAGTGTTAAAACTTCCGCTGCCCGAAGCCGACCGATTGGCCAAATTGGTGCCAGATGCACCTAAAATGACCTTCAAAAAGGCTTTTCACGACAGTGTAGAATTAAGAAACGAAAAAAAATCGACCAATCCCCTTATCGTAAAGACGCTCAAATTTGCTGAAGTACTCGAGGGATCGGTGCGACAAACCGGTGTGCATGCCTGTGGTATTATCATCAGCCGCGATCCGCTTACCGATCACATTCCCCTGATGCCAGCCAAAGATGATAATCTGCCATTAACTCAGTACGATGGCCGTTTTGTAGAGAGCATCGGATTGCTGAAGATGGATTTTCTCGGATTGAAAACCCTGTCGATTATTAAGGAAACCCTCGAGAATATACGCCTGTCGACGGGTCGGATTATCGATATTGATGCAATTCCATTTGATGATCATACCACCTACGACCTTTTCTCACGGGGTGAAACCACCGCCATCTTTCAGTTCGAATCTGAAGGAATGAAAAAACACCTGCGTGAGCTTAAACCCAACCGATTCGAAGACCTAGTGGCAATGAATGCCCTCTTCAGGCCGGGCCCAATGGATTATATACCTGAGTATATTGCCAGAAAGCATGGTCGCAAACAGGTAGCCTACGACTTACCCATGATGGAGGAGTATCTGAGCGAAACCTATGGGATAACCGTATTTCAGGAGCAGGTTATGTTGCTCTCGCGACTTTTGGCCAACTTTACACGGGGCAATTCAGATACCCTTCGAAAGGCTATGGGGAAAAAGGATGAGTCGCTCATGAAGGATCTGAAGCAAAAATTTGTTTCAGGATGCCACGGTAATCCAAGGTTTGTCAGCGAATGCGAAGAGGTAGGTAAAAAGCCGGCGGAGGTAATTGAAAAAATATGGCGCGACTGGGAGGCTTTTGCCTCTTATGCGTTCAACAAATCGCACTCGGTTTGTTATGCTTACATTGCCTACCAAACAGGATACCTCAAGGCCTACTACCCCGCAGAGTTCATGGCAGCTAACCTGAGCCGTAATCTCAGCAATATCACTGAGATTACGAAATTTATGCAGGAGTGCAAACGCATGCACCTGAATGTGCTCGGGCCCGATGTTAACGAAAGCTTCGTTAAGTTTATGGTGAATAAAAAGGGCGACATACGGTTCGGACTGGCCGCGGTGAAAGGTGTAGGGGAAGGTGCAGTGAATGAAATTATTCATGCCCGGGAGAAGGGCGGTGAATTTACCGATATCTTCGATTTTTCCGAAAGGGTAAATTTGCAAACTGTAAACAAAAAAAATCTTGAAGCGATGGCGTTGGCTGGCGCCTTCGACGGATTTGGCAATATCAAAAGGAGGCAATTCTTTGAGGGTGAAAACCCCAACGACTCGACCAGCTTTGTTGAGAAGCTCATAAGGTATGGCTCGCGGATGCAAATCGAAAGCCAATCGGCCCAGCAAAGTCTTTTTGGCGACACCGGAATTCATCAGGTGGTTAAAAAGCCCGACCTGCCCGCCGTTGATGAATGGCCTCAGTTGGTGTTGCTCGAAAAAGAGAAAAGTCTGGTAGGAATCTACCTTACTGCCCATCCGCTCGATGATTACCGACTTGAACTGGAATCGTTTTGTAGCCGGGGCGTTGGTCTAAAAGACCTTAACGAACAGATGGAGCGTTACAAGGACCGTGAGTTCATATTTGGAGGCATGGTTACCGAAGCCAGCGAAAACATTTCCAAAAATGGAGCACCCTATAGCAAGCTTACTCTCTCGGATTATACCGACTCGATGCAGCTTTTCTTCTTCAAAC
>DIUI01000136.1 GCA_002428215.1 Prolixibacteraceae bacterium UBA6162 | reverse complement strand
AGTTATTGATACCGGCTTCGAGCTGCCGGGATCTTACCAGGTTGACCATTTTTTCATCCTTTTCGAGATTGTCGCGCATCTGTTCAAGGGCCTCTTGCACCAGAACAAACATTGTCTCGAGTTTTTGAAGCACCTCTTCGGGAAGAATAATTTTATTATCGTGCATTCGGTTAATTGTTCTGGCAAGATTGTAATTGCTGTCTCCAATACTTTCCAGATCGCTGACCAATTTCAGCATTGAACGCAACCTTCGACGGCCAAAGTCGCTAAGCTTCCCTTGTGCCACTTCATTGAGGTAGTTGGCAATTTCAAGTTCAACTTCGTCACTTATGGTCTCATACTTTTCGATGCGGGCGTACAATTTATTGAACTTCTTATCGCTTACTTCGCGCAACAGCTTCTGCACAAACCCAAACATTTTTATGGTATGCTTTGCAAAGAACTGCGTTTCCCGCCTGGCTTGCAGCAGCGATAGTTCAGGGGTAGTCATAAGACCTGCTGTGATATATTGGAGCCTGAATTCTTCCTCTTCAGAAACCTTTTGAGGAAGAATTTTAACGACCAGATCTCGAAGCTGTGGCACAAACCAGATAAAAACAGCGGTATTAATTACGTTAAAAGCCGTGTGAAAAAGGGATAAGGCAATGGGAACAAGTGTTGGGTCATTTGCAGGTGACTCACCATTAATCGCATGCACCCAGCCTGCCACCCATCCGGTGAATGGTTTGAATAAGATCAGCATCCACAAAACTCCTGCAAGGTTAAACAGCAGGTGCACCAAAGCTGCCCTGCGAGCCGACAAATTTCCAACGGAGGCTGCAATGTTGGCCGTTATGGTGGTGCCGATATTTTCACCAAGCACCATTGCCGCAGCATGTTCGAATGAAATCCAGCCCTGATTTACCATTACGAAAGTAAGTGCCATAGTAGCACTTGACGACTGAATGAGGAAAGTCAGCACCGTTCCTACCATCATAAACAGAATTACCGAACCAAAACCCAGGTTGGTATAGTTCTGCAAAAAGGCCAGCAATTCGGGATTTTCATCGATACTTGGCATCGAGGCTTTAAGGTAGTCTAGTCCCAGAAATAACAGGGCGAACCCAATCATTATTTCACCGGTAGAGCGTCTTCGTGTCGATTTGGAGAAAACCAAAGGGAGGCCAAGTCCAAGCAGCGGCAACACATAATTGCTGATGGTAAATTTAAAACCGAGGATTGAAATCAGCCAACCAGTAACGGTAGTACCAATATTGGCCCCCATAATTACGCCGATAGACTCAACAAGTGTTATCAAACCGGCATTCACAAAGCTTACCACCATGACTGTAGTGGCCGAGGAGGATTGAATAACCGTGGTGACAAGAAATCCGGTAAATACGCCCAGGAAGCGGTTGGCGGTCATGGCCGAAAGTATCGACCTTAATTTTGAGCCAGCCACCCGTTGCAGGGCTTCACTCATAATTTTCATGCCGTAGAGAAACATGCCGAGTGAACCGACCAGCCTTAAAAAATCAAAAAAAGAATACTCCATGTGGTAATTAGTGCTTTATCAGATGTTTAAACCGACACAAGTTTGGCCTTACACAATATGGAAGTAAATTAACGAAAACTTTAGGGTATCAAAAAGGATAATTCGCTGCCTTATGGCAAAAAAAACGAAAAATTAAACGCTAACTTTATCTTATGCATCCTTCAGATCAGAAATTCACAGAGTTTTTGGCGGTTTCGCTGCTTAAGGAGAGGTTTTCAGATTTTCCGTCGGGCAGCATTAAAGCCACTGAATCGCCCGATTTCCTCGTAGAGATTACACCGCGTAAGCGTATAGGTATTGAGCTGACCAGAATCGTTCAGCAACCTGCTCTAAGCAAAGCTTACGGAGTAATTACTATACAAGAGCAATTTCTCGAAATGATAAAGAACCGGGTAAATGTAGTATGGCCAGGCGGTGTCTGGATCAGGTTGCGGTTTAGCGCTCATTATGCACTCACCCCCGAAAACCTTCTTTCAAATGCCATAATGGGAGCTGCAGCTATCAGGAAGGCGGCAGAAAATTTAAAACGACAACTAACCACACTTTTGTTAAATAATGCACAACTACCCCCAGCACTGTCGGCAATTTGGATAGGCGTTTTACCTGATTCACCAGGTGAAGTTTGGGAGATGGAACAAGAGCCATTGCCTGTATTGGCCTTTCGCGAGGCTATAGCACAGAGAATAGCAAGAAAGGTTGAAAAAACAACCATTTACAAACAAAAGAGGTTACACCAACTATGGTTGTTGCTCTATACCGGCACATTACCGACAGTCAATATCAACCAGATCTCGGGTATTCCTATCCAATCCTCCATGGCCTGGAACCGTATACTCTTGCTTGAGCTTGACAAGCGAAGGGTATATGAACTAACAGGAAATGACTGGCAAATATAGTGTTGCTGGATGCTAATAATGTATTATTCCGAATCGAAGATAATTCCCACATTTGTGGCATAAACCATCAGCCTTGATTTCATGAATGGAATATTTGACATAGAGGGTGAAGTAGTTGTAATAACAGGAGGTACCGGTACACTTGGGGGAAGTATCGCGTTGAGTTTTGCCACTGCAGGTGCCAGGGTGGTTATTCTTGGACGCGACGAAAAAAAAGTTGAACAGGCGGCAGCCTCACTTTCTGAATCTAAGGGCAGTATCATGGGTATAGTTGCCGATGTTACCGACCGTATGCAGCTTGAGGAGGGTCTACAAAAAATCAACGATCGATGGGGGGAGGTATATGCCCTCATCAATTGTGCCGGGGGTAACCTGCCAGGCGCCACTCTTGAAGAGGGAGCAACTGTTCTAGATATGGATTTAGACGCACTCAGGGAAGTGTTGGAAATCAACCTTTATGGCACTGTTCTGCCATCGATTGTGATGGGCAATTCGATGGCCCGCGGCGGGAGGGGAAGCATAGTAAACCTCTCCTCGATGGCCACCTTTGCATCCATTACCAGAGTTCCGGGCTATAGTATGGCCAAATCGGCAGTTGAGAACTTCACCCGTTGGATGGCTATGGAAATGGCTACCAAGTTTTCAGATCAGATACGTGTAAACTGTATCGCTCCCGGTTTCTTTGTGGGCAATCAAAACCGCAGGGTTTTGCTAAATCCCGATGGCAGTTATACAGAACGCAGCTTGCGGATTATTGAAAAAACACCCATGCGGCGATTCGGATCACTCGATGAATTAAATGGTACGGTTCACTTTCTGTGTAGCCGTGCCGCAAGTTTTGTCACCGGAACCATTATCCCGGTAGATGGTGGATTTAGCAGTAATTCAGGAATTTAATCTCAGTCTATGGCGTTCGAGAAGTGCTGGCGATGGTTTGGAGTCAACGACGGGATTTCACTGTCGCAGTTAAGAGAAATGGGAATAGAAGGTGTAGTAACCGCACTCCACCACATTCCCAACGGGCAAGTATGGCCTGTAGAGGAGATACAAAAGGTTCAGCGTGAAATTGAAAAATCCGGCATGTACTGGAGTGTGGTTGAGAGCCTGCCGGTGCATGAGGAGATTAAGCAAAAAGGGGCCAACGTAGAGAAATATATTCTTAATTACCAGCAATCGCTCAGAAATTTGGGCCGTTGTGGTATCGACCTGGTTGTCTATAATTTTATGCCGGTCATCGACTGGATCAGAACGTCGCTCAATTATATTACCCCTGAAGGAACATCAACCATGATGTTTCATTATCCGGCACTGGCAGCTTTTGATATCTATATTCTGAAACGTTCCGGTGCTGAACTCGATTATCCGCCCGAAATAAGAGAGGCCGCCCTTAAATTTCACACTACCCTGTCTTCCGAGGCAAGCGAAGAGTTAGCCCATAATCTTATTGTAGTTACGCAGGGATTTATTGATGGAGTGGTGAAAGGTTCAGATGGTAATTACAAGCAACTATTTCTCGACCACATTAACCGTTATAAGAGCATTGATGCCGCCCAATTGAGGCAAAATTTAGCCGACTTTCTTTCCGAAATATTGCCCGTAGCGAAGGAGGCAGGCATTCAGATGGCCATACACCCCGACGATCCTCCATATCCGGTATTGGGAGTTCCGAGAATTGCGGGGAGTGCCGACGATATACGGCAAATATTACAGATGTCTGAATCAAGCCATCATGGCATTACGTTTTGCACAGGTTCACTGGCAGCGCGCCACGATAACAGGATTCCGGAAATGGCAGTGGAGTTTGCCCAACGAACGCATTTTTTACATTTGCGCAATATCGACTGGATCGACGACCACACCTTTTATGAATCAGGCCATCTGGATGGAGTGGTCGATATGGCCGAATTGATGACCATATTTCTGAAAGAGCAAGCCAGGAGGGTGGCAGTAGGAATAGCGGCCAGCCGCATGCCGCTCAGACCCGACCATGGAGTAAGCATGCTGACCGACTTGGGAGAAAACAATCCTCCGGGATATCCGCTTATTGGCAGGCTCAGGGGATTATCGGAATTACGCGGGCTTGAAGCAGGTATTGCGAAACATTTGGGGAGTATTTAATACCTTTAAAAAGACAGGATATTGGTTTATACGAGACGAGCTGTTCCAAAATCCGGGTCTTCGATAAACACTTCAAAAAGAACTTTGGGGCCAAGATAGATTTCTAATATTTTTAATCAGTTGTCTAACAGTGATTAAACCTTTTTACAAGAATTGTTCTCAAAAATTTAATTACTTCAATCTTTGAAACCTTTTTGATGCCTACCTGTATTGTTTTCGTACCAAAAGCTAAACGAAATTACAGTTAACCACATTTCAAAATTTAGCATGATGGTTTAAAAATTAAGCAGGCACACGCAATGAGTGCACCTGCTTTTTGTGTTTCAATCATGTGAATGACTCCCTGGTCTAAACAACAACATCCTTTTATACCAGGTTGAATGCAAGGGGGGTTGTATTTGCTAGGTTATCATTGATGGGGCACCTGTTTTTAATGGTTTCGATCCACGCATGAATTCGTTCTTGCGAAGCATCAGTATTGGGTGAGAAGTTGACAAGAATATTTTTAAACCCGGCACGATCATCATCCGATTGGCCAAAAAGACGAGCCGGATTCAGATTGCCCTCCACCCGAATTTTTAATCCGTCTAAATTAATGCCAAGCTCCTTCGCGGTTAAATGAGCGACAACATTAATACATCCAGCATAACTGGCCAACAAATACTCAACAGGGTTAGCACCTAAATCATCTCCTCCCAGCGCAGGGGGTTCATCAATTACAATACTGAATTGTCTGGCTTTCGCCTCTAATCGCGCGGGTGATTGCGCATTTCCATCAATCCCGAAAATTAAATCTGACATAATTCTTTGTTTTAGATTTATAAAAAAAAGCCCCTCACGGTTTCGTGAAGGGCTGTAACTATAATAGTTTATTTCTATATCAATTCATAACTATAGTCAAAGAATCACCCTCCACCCATTTACTGGACATACTACAGCATGTGCACATATACATAGAAAGGGAAGAAAGAAGTGATTTCATAATTTATTTAAACCGGATTTTTAAGATCCTGTACATCCAGATCAACAAATATATAATATCCAGTAAGAGGTATTTAAATCTGATTTATACCGAAGACTGAATTAACAATTTATTGAGATTGAAATAAGCCTGAGGCAAGCATCCATGTGGTTTATTACTTATAAATAAACTCCATTATTGGCATATACCTATTCAAATTTTGATCTATCAGGTATGGATTATTTTCTTTACATAAACCAACGAGCTGCACGAAAGGCTTTGTAGACCGGGATTCCGCTGCGCTGCACGTCTCGTCCCATTCGGGCTCTGCGCTGCGCTTCGAGCCTCTCATGGGACTCGAACCCACGACCTGCTCATTACGAATGAGCTGCTCTACCAACTGAGCTAAAGAGGCCTAATTCTCAAACTAAGAATCAATAGCTTCCGACAGCAGTGTATCGAAAATTTTTCGCTGTTCCGTAAGCGCTGCCAACCGATCGGACGGAAGCTGATGTCCTTCGAGCATAACCCATCCCCTGTAATTATTATCGGCCAATAATCTGATTAATTCCGAATATGGATAATCCGTGCGGTTGAGCTCCCGAACATGTACTACACTGCCCAATCGTTCTTTGAGCATGGCAAAGTTTGCCGCAAGTCCCCGCCCATGTAAATCTGCTGAATTGCTGTTCCAGCATACAGTAGCATTGGGATGGTCGGCCACATCCATAATATCCTTAATTACATTGATTTCCTGAGTCTCCCGTCCATGTACCTCGAGCCTGATTTGCTGACCATAATCTACCCCAACCCTTGCAAGCTGTCCAAGAGCTCTTCCAATCTGCTCGATGGTACGAGATCTGGGAACGCCGGGATGAAACTGATTGGGCTTTACTTTTACACCGCT
>DIUI01000072.1 GCA_002428215.1 Prolixibacteraceae bacterium UBA6162 | reverse complement strand
AAATCAGAACGACCAACCATCTCATTTAATGCATACTATGGCTTCCAGGACATGACCAACAATCCAATGAAGGTAATGGATGCCGAACAGTATGCCGT
Organism: Prolixibacteraceae bacterium UBA6162; assembly: GCA_002428215.1. The sequence continues at coordinate 25,087 of DIUI01000072.1, read as the reverse complement.
TAGGCTGGTTGACTATTTCTATCAAATTTCGTTGTACCAATGGTATCGGACCAAACCCACCAGCAGCGCCGGCAAACCGGTGAGACCTGATGTAAACGATCGCAATGTGGTGGCTGCTCGTCTGCGTACCCAGGAGGAGAAACAGAATTACCTTGACGGAAAATCCATCGACTGGGTCGATGAGGTACTGAGGATTTCACCGGTTCAGAATTACAACATCAGCTATTCAGGAAAAAGTAACACCTCCAGCTATTTTGTATCAGGATCCTACACAAAAGAGGAGGGAATTCTGCTGAACGACGATTTCACGAGGTTCACCCTTCATGCAAATGTTGAGAGCGAATTGACCAACTGGCTTACAGTTGGGGTTATCAGCTCATACTCATACCGTGACTATTCGGGAGTTGCTGCCAGCCTTGGAAATGCCAGAGTCGCCAGTCCTCTTGCCGATAACAAGATCGGACAACCCGACTACAACACCTTTCTAACCGGTGAGGTCTATATGCCCTACCCACTGGTTGGATTGCACATCGACAACTCCGACATCCGCAACAGCCTGTTTATGGTGGGCAATGCTAAAATTACCATACCCTGGATTAAGGGATTGACCTACAACATCGATTACTCGAACACCTACTCCAACCGCAACGACTTTACCTTCCATCCGGTAAATTCACCCGATGGCCGGGGCAACAAAGGAAGAGCGATAAAAGAGCCTTCGGATGAAAGAAACTGGTTGTTCAACAACATTCTTTCCTATGCCAATAATTTTGGCGACCATTCGGTAAACTCTACCCTACTCTATAGCCGGGAGAAGCGCTATGCTCAGAGTTCCTACCTGTTCGCCGAGGGATTCGACAACCCGGTTCTTGGGTACAACAATATGTCGCTTGGTACTGTAGCTCAGGTCAATTCAAATGCCTGGGAAGAGAACAGTATATCCTATATGGCACGTGTAAACTACACCTTTAAAAACCGCTATTTGCTTACAGGAACCGTTAGGCAGGATGGATTTTCCGGATTTGGCGCCAACAATAAATATGCGGTTTTCCCTTCAGTTTCATTGGGATGGGTAGTTACCGACGAGGACTTTATGGACAACACCGGGTCCCTCTATCTGAAAATGAGAACCAGCTACGGAAAAAACGGTAATCAGGGAATCGGCCGATATTCCAGCTTCTCGCGTATGGCCGGAGATGCCTATGTATTTGGAGCCGCAACTGCCATTGGGGTATATCCCAACACACTCGGCAATGCCGACCTCGGCTGGGAAACCACTACTTCGCTTAACCTTGGGTTTGATTATGGAATTCTCAACCAGCGCATTAGCGGTTCTGTTGATGTTTACAACGCAGTTACATCGGATGTACTGGTGCAGAGGGCATTGCCATCGGCCACAGGGTATACCAATGTATGGACAAATATTGGTGGTATCGACAATAAAGGGATTGAATTGGAAATCAACACCATTAACGTAAATAGCCGGGAATTAAAATGGAATACCAATTTTATGTTCTCGCTCAACCGTGATAAAATCACCAAATTGTATGGCGACGAAAACGACGCCGATATTGGTAACTCATGGTTTGTGGGCCAACCCATTAGTGCCATATACGACTATCGTATGGCTGGTGGATTATGGACAGAACAGGATCTCTATTCGGGAAATATTCTGGACAACTGGTTTCCCGGTCAGTATAAATATGTTGATTTAAATGGCGACGGAGTAATCGATCCTACCAACGACAGGGAGGTCATCGGGTACAGGGCGCCGAGTTATCGATTTGGAATCAACAATTCGGCTTCATATAAAAATCTAACCCTTTCATTTTTCATCAACTCAGTACAAGGGGGCAAAAACTACTACCAGGAGAACAATGCTGAAGTAGTGAACGTTAGGTTCAACGCAGATGATGTTTACCGTGTGAATGCGTCGGCAGTGCGACCCTACTGGACTCCCGACAACGGAGTTAACAATTCAACCGGCGTCTACAATACTCCGGTAAGAAGCAGTGGTATTTATGAAAGTCGCAGTTTCGTTAGGTTACAGGATGTTTCATTAACCTATAAGTTTAGCAGTAATGTGCTCAACCAATACAACCTGTCGGATTTGAGAATCTATCTGGCCAGTAAAAACCCGTATACCTGGACCAAATGGTCGGGTTGGGATCCTGAGTCGGGTACCAGCAACAACCCTATAATGCGTAACGTAACCTTGGGGGTTAGGCTATCCCTTTAGTCCCGACAAGCGTATAATGTATTGAATTTGAGAATTTAAAATTTAAGATCATGAAAAAATATAGAAATCTGTTTTTCACAAAAGTCCTGCTGATTGCCATGATACCCGTATTGATGGTTTCTTCGTGCAATGAGGACGTGCTTAATGAAACTCCTCTGGATTTTCTTGCACCTGAGAACGCTTACAACAGTATTCCCGGAATTCAGCAAGGAATTGCCGGACTGCATTTTTTGGTACGGTGGGCCTTTTACACCGACACCGGTAATCAGGACTTTTTTGCCATCTGGACAGCAGGAGTCGGATCGGATATTGCTTTCCACGGAGAGAACCCCGGTGGTAACCGTAAGTTGGTAAACTATCAATCGGAAATGACCTCAGAAAATGTTCAATTCAGATTCCTTTGGGAAACCAGTTACCGGCTTATTCAAAGAGCCAATACCCTAATTGGTGGAATTGAAAACTCCAGCAACGACATCTGGGCTGCCGACCCATCGAAGAAAAATCAATACCTGGCCGAAGCCCGCTTCTTTAGAGCGTGGGCTTATTACAACCTTGTATCTGTGTATGGAGCAGTCCCACTGGTACTTGAAGTAATCAGCTCAGCCAAAGTTGATTTCACGAGAAATCCGGTAGCTGAGGTTCATCAGGCAATGGTCGACGATTTAACTTTTGCCGCAGCCAATCTGCCATTGCCCAATGCGGTTGAAGCTCCAGGCAGGGTGAATCAAAAAGCGGCATGGCATAAGTTATCGGAGGTCTATTTGAGCATGGGGCGCTATCAGGATGCGGTGAATGCAGCTTCGCAGGTAATCAATAACTATGGTTCGGCGTTGATGACACGGCGCTTCGGATCAACCATTGAAGCCTTCGGATCGGGCGATCCGATTCTGGATCTTTTTAGCTATGGAAACCAAAACCTTTCGGAAAACACCGAAGCAATTTGGGTAATTCAATTCGAACCCCTTGTAACAGGAGGTGCACAATTTTCAGGTGAAAGAGGTTGGGGACCAGCCTACTTCAGGATGGGAAATACCCCCGATGGATTTCCTGCATTCAGAGGAGAGTTAGTGAATGGTGTTTATACCGGGTATTCAGATACCCTTGGCCGCCCTGTTGCATGGACCAAACCCACCAACTACACAGCCTATTTTATATGGCAAAGCGATTGGGCTAATGACATCCGAAATGCCAAACACCACATCAAGCGCGACTTCTTCTTCGACAATCCAAACTCGGCATTCCATGGAAAGAAGATTGATTTTAAACTCTATCCTCCCGGATCCCGAAATTCACTCAACGATACCTGCCAATACATTTTCCCTTACTACCTGAAGCATACTACCATGACCAGGTTTACCAACCCGGCGACATCGGGACAGGGATACAACCACAAGGATTTTTATGCAATCCGTTTGGCAGAGACCTATTTACTGAGGGCCGAGGCCTATCTGGGACTGAACAACAAAACGGCGGCAGCAGCCGACATAAATGTAGTAAGGGCGCGCGCGCAGGCTAAACCGGTTAGTGCAGCCAATGTAGATATAGACTATCTGCTCGATGAAAGGGCAAGAGAACTCTATGGAGAAGAGTTCCGCCACATTACATTGCGCAGAACGGGCAAGTTTCTGGAAAGAGTGCGCAAATACAACAACAACCCGATCTATCCGGCGGGTAATGTACAGAATCACAATGTACTGTGGCCAATTCCACAGAACCAGATTGACCTGAACATTGATGCCAACATCGAACAAAACCCGGGGTACTAAAGTCTCCTTTTGCAGGCATCAATATTGCCTGTTTCCATAGAAAACCAGAGAGGCCTCCCACCCAGGGAGGCCTCTCCATTTTTTATAGGCAGTGATCGTTATAATAGAAGTTTCAGGTTCCTTTAGAAGTAAAAGGCTGTTTAGGTAATTAGAGTGAAACGTAGCTGGTTCCGTAAGGATACCGCTGAGGTCTGCTCAACATAGAGTTTGCCAGGTCGTTGTTTAGGAAGCGCTCCATGCGGGGATCCCATTTGAGTTGTCCGGGAATCTTCATGGCAATATGGCTGATAAGACATACTGTGCATGCCCTGTGCCCAATTTCAACCGGAGATATCGGCTGTTTACGGGACTTAATACACTCCAACCAGTTCCCATGCTGGTTGTCGCTCTTGTATAAATGTATCTCGCTGGGCAGTATTTCGGAGTTGAGTATGCGCGAATCACTCGCATCGAGTGCCCGGGCGCTCCTCTCGCGAACAACAGGGTCGGACGCCGAGGCTACATAATTGCCACGGGAAACAAAAATCCATCCTTCGGAGCCCTCATATCGAATTCCATTGGGAAATCCGCCGCTGGTATACATCGTAATTCCCGATTCATATTCAGCCTTGACCATAAAATCACCATGCACATTCCACAAACCTGACTTTGGAAATTGGGCAACTGCTTCCACCGATATCGGACCGGTGTATTCAGTATCCATTCCCCAGGCCGCCGAGTCGAAGTGGTGTTGCCCCCATCCGGTAATCATGCCGGCGCCAAACTGTTCGAGTCTCAGCCAGCCTGGCCTGCTGTAATCGTTTTGCGGATGCACACCTATTTCGGTATAGGGCATCCATGGGGTAGGCCCAAGCCATTTGTCGTAATCGAGATGGCTAGGTACCGGCATTTCCGGAGCATCCGGTCCGGAAGGATCACCTGGCAGTCCGATTTTAACAGTATGCAGTTTGCCTATCCGGCCATTACGAACCAGTTCGGCTGCAATCCTGAACTGAGGAGAAGATCGCTGCTGGGTGCCAATTTGAAGTATTACTCCCTGACGATGGACAATATCACTCATCAACCGTCCTTCTGAAACGGTAAGCGAATTGGGCTTCTGAAGGTAGATATCTTTACCAGCGAGTGCAGCCCTAAGGGCAGGTTCGGCATGCTGATGGTCGGGAGTACTGATGATTACGGCATCTATTGAAGGATCTTCCAGCATTTCGCGGTAATCGTCGTACATTTTCACATCCATGCTCCCGCTGCTACCGGTTTTTCGGTTGTAATGATCTTCAATCAACTGTTTTCCATCAGCCATTCGTTTACTATCAACATCGCAAACCGCCACAAAGCGTGCATCGTCGAATTTAATGGTTTCGGCAATGTCGTGTTCCCTTGCAATTCGGCCACAACCAATCTGACCAATCTGTATCTTATTGCTGGGAGCCGATTTGCCAAAAACACTTGATGGTACCACCGATGGAACCATTATCGTTCCAAGTCCTGCAGCAGTAGATTTTTGTATAAAACTCCGTCTTTTCATAAGTTGGGTATAGTGATAACTTATTGTAGTATATATGCTTCGAACAGTTCGGCTATGTTAGCTCCGTTATGAACAACCACGCGATAACGCAACTTCAGTTTCTCATCCTTCTCAAATCGGGTCTTCAAATCTGAGGAGGCAGGCCAGTACATAGGGGTGGGTGAGAAAAATCCATAATCGCGGGTAAACCACGGAGAGGGATACCAACGGTTGGATGGATGCTGCAAAATGGCCAACCCCTCAATTTTACCCATTCTGGTGCCAAAATAATTCATCCAGGGAGAGGGTTGCCCAAAGGTTGCGGTCTCGCCAACCAACCCATTGGAATTAATAAGGGTGCCACCTCCCGAAACTGAGAGATCGAAAGCCATACGCGCGCTGAAAAGTGAGTGGTTTGTTTGCTCGATAACAACCGCTTCAAGCATTGTTAGCTCAATATCGAAATCGATAATTCTGGTGGTTGCATCGTATGCCATTATGGTAATGGTCCGCTTGTCCATGATTGGGCTGTTGGCGCCGGGCCTGGTCCAGACCGATTCATTTTCAATAACTACCCTATCGGTGCCTGTTTGAACTATGTCGGCCCGCACCGAAAGAATTTGACCTCTTTCCAAACCCTCCTGCCAGTAATTCCCTCCGTTTACTTTATCGCAACCGAAAAACAAGCCACTGTGATGGGGATAATTGGCATTGCCGGTAGACACTATACTTGCATTCGATTGGCCATTCACAGGAAAGAAATAGGGGTATTTTTCGTCTGCCGAAAAATTGTACCGTGTAAAAAGCTGCCCATCAACGAATACATCAATTCGGGATCCCCTCTTTTCAGCTTTTATAACCGATGTAGAGAGCGCAGGCAAGGAGAAAAAAACGACTGGCAGAAATAAAGCAATATATTTTGCAAATTGTATCATCGGTCTAATCAATTATGAAATTCTATTACCGGAGCTTTCGAAAAACTTTCCCAAAAGGCCTCGGCCCTGTCAGCATCCATTGTTCCGTCGAATACCACCATCCGGTATTTGAGTGCATACAACCTGCCATGTTCCAATTTCCATTCATGGTGGCGAATGGGACAAAATTCAAAGAAGAGATCTCCTCTTCCGTTGTTTGCATCTTCAGGCCATACACGCATTGGTTCTGGATGCATTCGGTTGGAAGGGTGGCTAAGGAATAGTATTCCGGAGCGGCCCAAATCTGTTTCACCCTCAACCATAGCCCACCTTGCTTCAGTGCCATCTGCTTCAGCACGGGCTTTGCCTTCAGAGGTCAGCACTGTTGAATTATACCGATCCCAACGCTCAGTCGATCTGAAACCTAAGCCACCGCCATATCTGTAACCTTCAAGCACGATGCCCTCCTCCAATGGGGTATTTAATGCTACCGATAAATCGGCGATATAAACATCGTCGAAAGGCAGATTCCATAACCGCACATCCCATAGTTCGTTGATGGCTACCTGATCGTAGGCATCTTCGAATTTCATGTGTTCGTGATGCACAAGAATTCCACTGTAGAGTTCACCCCCGACTTGTTGAGCCAATCCGGCAAATTGAACAGTTCCCTCCCCTTTGATAAGATTCCAGAAATCAACTTCCTGACCTTCCACTGTGGTTTTTGTCCACGGATTCCATATCCCATAATGGTGGTAGTGATCGGGAGGCTGGATTCGGGTGAGTACTGCACCTCCGGGTGAACGCAGCGGGTGGATAAATCCCGATCGGGCATACAATGGATTGACTCCTTCCGGTGGCATAACCACTGCATGATTGTAGGCAAGCAAGTCTCTCTGGCCAAGTCTCAGCAGATATTGACCTTCGTTGGCAACCACCTGAGCAGCATTGGCCGCGGCCAACGATTTACCGGGAAGCCTGGAAATGCTGTAAGTACGTGTGCCGTTAGCCGGATCGAACATAAACCAGAGCTTAGGCTCAAATCCCATCTCCAACTGACACGCAGTCTCCTGGGGATTATCAGGGTGGGTTACATCTAAAAGGATTAGACTGTTCTCAAGATTGTTGCGATACCAGGGCAATAAAGAGATTGAAACCGGAGAAACTTCAGAATTTGGAAGCGGCTTAACCGTAAATCGGAGAACTTCCTGACCGACCAATGCTTTAGGTAAAAAGAGCGCAAAGGAAAGGGAGAGGAGAACCACGCCTGTAAAGGATACTCGTATAAAATGTTTTAAATTCATATTAGAACTATCATAGCTTGACTGCATTACAAATTAAAGTATTTGGCTTAGCAGTTAAGCGCAAAACAAAAAAACTGATATTATTTTGGTGTAAATGATATTAATTTAGCAGAATATAATACTTACTTTACATAGAGACAAAAAAGCTATATTTGTCAGGGATATTTGCAATGGAAGAGGTTTTATCAGATAAGAAATGTATTTGGAGCTGATATTGCAATCAACTTTATTGTACTAAGTTATGCCACTAAAGATAATGGAAGAGTTGATTGACTTCCCCGGTCAATCTACACTTCGGTTGAAATTTAACGAAACTCCTTTTCTTCATTTTCCATGGCACCACCATCAGGAATTTGAGATACTCTATCTGCTTGAAAGCACCGGCACCCGTTTCGTTGGCGACAACATTGAACCCTTTGCGCCCGGCGACCTGGTACTTTTGGCCGGAAACATACCCCATTACTGGAGAAACGACGACAGCTACTATATGGAAGGCAACAACCAGCTGGTAAAGCGCGTGGTGCTGCAATTTCCCGGTGATTTTTTAGCGACGCAGCTCGAACACTATCCTGAATTTGGGAATATTAAGTTGTTGTTTCAGCGTGCGGTAAGGGGCATTCAGTTTTTACCACCGTCATCCGAACAATTGGGTGCCCTGATTTTGGATCTTTTCAACTTTTCGGGATTCAAACAGATGGTCAGATTTCTTGAGATACTTGAATTAATGGCCAATAGTGAACAGTACAAACTACTGGCAAGCGAAGGTTATCAGGTTGCAGCACACGACCTTCAGGATGATCGGTTGGAAAAAGTGAAAAGATATATCATGTATAACTACCAGAAAAATATATCACTAAGCACAGTAGCAGAAAAAGCAGGTATGCATCCCACCGCTTTTTGCCGATACTTTAAATATAAAACCGGAAAATCGTTAACTACATATATAAACGAACTGAGAATCGCCTTCGGCTGCAAACTGTTAATTAAGGGCCATCTGCAAATTTCTCAAGTATGCTACGATACAGGCTTCAACAATGTATCCAACTTCAACCGTATTTTTAAACAGATTGTGGGAATGACTCCCACACAATATCAGGATACCATCCTGCGGTGACCTTTTCAAGTTACTGCAAGGCTAATGATGGTGCCTGCTGGAAACAAATCCTAAAATCTTTGCACCAGTGGATGTGCAGCGTTGAGGTTAAGCCAAAATAAAATAAGACCCTTTTGTAGTTTATCCTGCTTTTATTCGCCATTCACCGGTAAATGGCTGCTATTGGCTGAATTTAGCATGGAACGCTTTGTTGTTATTGTAACCTTTGCATTGTTTTTAAGTCATACCCATACTGAAAACAAATAAAGACAACGATTTTTAAAACACAAGTTATGAAAACAAGAAAAATAGCCATCGCCGCCATTCTGATGCTCTCAATCATATCTATTACACCCCGTGCTGAAGCTGCCGGAAAATTCAAAAAACACAGTACATTTTCACAAACAACTGTAGAGCCTACTTTACAGATTGAGGTTTGGATGACCAATAACTATCTGTGGACCCCGGAATACCTGGTGGGAATTGCAGCCAATGAAGATGCAAGAATGGAAATTGAAGGATGGATGGTTAACACCTCATTATGGAACAAACAGGTAGCCGTAGCCGATCCGAAACTTACACTCGAAAACTGGATGACCAGCCCGATGATCTGGGACTATTTCGCCCTAATACCTGACACCAAAATGGAAATAGAGAACTGGATGACCAGTCAGGATGTTTGGAAATCAGGATCTTCAACCCAAATTATGAATTCCAATTTAATGTTGTAGTGGTTATATCCACTTTATAAAGGCAAATCTTTTCATAAATACATTGAAGCAAAAGCCGGCTGTTTGGTCGGCTTTGCTTTTTCCCAAAAAGCAGAGGCCTTCGGAATCCGAAGGCCTCTGTTGTAGGTTTCAATGAAAACAAAACTCAGGTTGGTTTTATTTCCACAAGCACATAATTTTTTGGGACAATTTCGTCGCGGGCTACGTTTACCTTCACGATTTCGCCATTAAAGGGCATCAACACATTATTGTGCATCTTCATCGCTTCAAGGACCAGCATTGCATCGCCTGCCTTTAGCTTTTGACCGGGCTTAATCATCACATCGATAATGGTACCCGGAATGAATGAGATGATCAAATTTGGATTAACAGGCTCCCATACTTTTCGATTCCGAAATTTATTGGTAAGCCTTGTTTCATATTTGGCTCCCTGTACAATCAACGATTCCATAGGGATCTTTTGCGTTTCTTTTACCATTTTTACTATTAAATTAGTATACCATTAAGCGACTGAAAAATTAAAACGGAGGGATTCCATGCTTTTTGTTGGGCAGAAACACACTCTTATTTTTCGACACTTTAAGGGCATGCAGTATGCGTTGACGGGTTTCTCTGGGTTCAATAACCTCATCGATGTAACCCTTGGCAGCCGCCACATAAGGATTGGCAAACTTATCCTTGTACTCCTGAATTTTCTGCTGCCGCATAGCCTCGGGATCTTCGGCTTCCATAATCTCCTTACGGAAAACAATATTTGCTGCTCCTTCGGGGCCCATAACGGCAATCTCGGCTGCAGGCCAGGCAAATACAAAGTCAGCTCTGAGATGACGGGAGTTCATCGCGATATAGCCTCCACCATAAGCTTTCCTCAGAATTACCGTAACCTTGGCTACAGTAGCCTCGCTATAGGCATAAAGTATTTTTGCACCATGCCTGATTACACCGGCATGCTCCTGATCAACACCCGGCAAATAGCCTGGAAGGTCTTCGAGGGTAACGATTGGAATATTGAATGCATTGCAATAACGGATAAACCTGGCTGCTTTGTCGGAACTATCGCAATCGAGCACCCCCGCCAGCACTAAAGGCTGATTGGCCACAAACCCGACAGTCTCGCCATCGAGACGGCCAAAGCCGATAATAATGTTCGGAGCAAAATACTCCATGATTTCCAAAAACTCCGAACCGTCGGTAATCGACTTGATAATTTCGCGCATGTCGTATGGAATGCGGGGATCGGCAGGAACAATCTTTTCAATTTTAAATGCCTTCTTGGGGGCCTTAGGAGGAATAACTTCGGCACGGTCCTGATTGTTCCATGGAATATAGGAAATCAGCTGTTTAATCTGCTTGAAGCACTCCTGCTCACTCAAGGCATAAAAATGGGCATTACCGGTAATTTCGGCATGCACTTTGGCTCCCCCAAGCTCTTCCATGGAAATATCCTCGCCAAGCACCGACTTAATAACACTCGGACCGGTAATAAACATTTTCGAAATGTTTTCGACCACAAATACAAAGTCGGTCAAGGCCGGAGAATAAACCGCACCGCCCGCACATGGCCCCAAAATCACAGAGATCTGCGGGATTACTCCCGAAGCAAGGGTATTACGGAAGAAAATTTCACCATAACCTGCCAAAGAATTTACACCCTCCTGTATACGTGCACCCCCCGAGTCGTTGATACCAATGAGCGGAACTCTCATTTTCAGGGCATGGTCCATAATTTTAGTAATTTTCCGGGCATGCATAAGTCCGAGAGAACCACCCGCTACGGTGAAATCCTGTGCGAAAATACAAACCGGTTTATTGTTCATGGTTCCGGTTCCTATAATTACACCATCGCCATGCAACACCTTCGATTCCATACCGAAATCCCGGGTGCTATGTTCAACGAAAAGATCATATTCGTGGAAAGAATCTTCATCGAGAATGGAAAGGACACGTTCACGGGCGGTAAGTTTCCCCATCTGAACCTGTTTTTCGATGGCTTCGTCTCCCCCTCCCTTTTGAACCTCTTTTTTGCGTTTGCGAAGATCAAGAATGTTGCTTCTTAATGACATAATTTCAATTTTTGGTTAGTGATTCTCCCTGTCCGGACTACCTCAAACATAGATCAAAAGTAGCCATTTTTTTGGTGGACCGGTCCGACATATTTTGTTTTAATGATTATTAAAGATTTTATAACCGCCTGTTTAGAAAATTTTTACCATTGGTTTGAAGGTTTTATCTGGCCGCCCATTTATAGAGAAAAAGGGCGATCAAGCTGTACAAAAGGTTGGGGATCCATACAGCAACCAGTGTGGGCACATTGCCGCTAATGGCAAAGACCACCGATATCTGCTGAAACAGAATGTATGAGAAACTTAGTAAAAGACCAATACCCAGATGCAGCCCCAAGCCGCCCTTTACCTTACGTGAAGCAAGCGATACCCCTATAATTGTTAAAATGAAGGCTGAGAAAGGCATTGCAAATCGTTTCTGCAACTCTATATCATAGGTGACGGGATTTACCCCTCTGGAGCGCATGCTCGCAATCTCCTGACGAAGTTCAGGCGTATTGAGGGTTTCCATAAGATCGAGTTCCAGTCTGAACTCTCCGGGAGTCATATTAAGGGTGGTATCAATCCGGTAGCCTCTGGTAATGATCTCCCGGTCATCTTCAAATGTCCTGATCCAGTAGTTGTTTATTATCCATTTTTCGGTCTCTTCATCCCAACGGATATTATCGGCCGATAGTTTTTCCACCAACCTTCGGCCTTCAAATCGTTCCAGGGTAAATCGTGAACCAATATTGTTGGCACTGAAGGAGGTCATATAGATGTATACCCCTGGTTCTATCTGGCGGTGGATATTTATCTCGTTTTTAATCCTGGCCTGATTGATATAACGATTTCGAAAGTTCACCCTCCCTTCATTGGCCTCCGGGATAACATAATTACCCAGCGTAAATGAAAGCATGGCAATTACCGTGGCCGAAACAAGATAAGGTCTCATAAGACGCCTGTACGAAACCCCACTGCTCAGAATGGCAATTATCTCACTGTCGTAAGCCATTTTTGAGGTAAAATAGATTACGGCAATAAATGTGAACATCGGACTGAAAAGATTCGAGAAATAGGGAATAAAATTGAGATAGTAGTCAAAAATTATGTCCCGGGCCGGAATGTCTTTCGAAAGAAAATCATCGAGGTTTTCGGAAATGTCAAAAACCGTAGCAATGCTAATGATAAGCGCTATGGAATAGAAAAAGGTTCCCAGGAACTTTTTGGTGATGTAGAAATCTATAATCCGGTAGTGTTTCATGGGCTACAATCTGACCTTTAGTTGCTGAATCATATCGGGTTGCCATGATGTAAAGCTGCCATCCAGAATACGGCGTCGTGCCTCGCCCACCAGCCAAAGGTAGAAGGCAAGATTGTGCTGACTGGCGATTTGGGCACCCAGCATCTCCTTAGAAATGATAAGATGGCGCAAATAGGCTCTTGAGTAGTGGTGATCAACAAACGAGGTACCATCCGGATCAACGGGCGAATGGTCGTTTGCCCAGCGGTTGTTTCGTATATTGATAATACCCTTGGAAGTAAACAACATGCCGTTTCGGCCATTGCGGGTAGGCATAACACAATCAAACATATCGACTCCGCGTCCTATGGCCTCAAGCAGATTGGCCGGAGTTCCTACACCCATTAGATATCGTGGCTTATTGGTGGGCAACTCGGCATTGACCACTTCAATCATTTCGTACATTACCGCTTCCGGCTCTCCAACCGCCAGTCCGCCAATTGCATAACCATCGGCAGGATAGTTCCGGATATCGATGGCAGCAGTTTTTCGCAGGTCGGCAAAACCTGCGCCCTGCACTATAGGAAAAAATGATTGTGGGTATCCATATTTTGGCTGGGTGGCTACAAATCTTTGATAGCCCCGCTCAAGCCAGCGCTGGGTGAGCTCGAGCGATTTTCGTGCATATTGATGGTCAGAATCTCCAGGTGCACACTCATCGAATGCCATTATAATATCGGCACCAATAGAGCGCTGAATGTCCACCACATTTTCGGGGGTAAACAAGTGATAAGAGCCGTCGATGTGTGACTGAAAACGCACCCCGTCTTCGGAGAGTTTTCGAAGGTCCCCCAAAGAGAAAACCTGAAAACCTCCGCTATCCGTAAGAATTGGCCCATCCCATCCATTAAAACGGTGCAATCCACCGGCTGCTTCAATCACCGGTAACCCGGGACGAAGATAGAGGTGGTAGGTGTTTCCCAGAATGATTTGCGCACCAATATCACTGCGCAAATCGCGGGCATGTATCCCTTTCACGGAGCCAGCAGTTCCGACCGGCATAAAAATCGGTGTCAGAATCTGGCCGTGCGGGGTTTCAAGCCGGCCTGCTCTTGCACCGCAGCCGGTATTCGAATGTTCGAGTATGAACTCCATGGTAGTATCGAAAACGGGGTCAAATATAGTCAATATATAGCAACTGCCCGAAATGATGAAAGTCACCAAAGTTTCAAAACTTTCCTCAGAGCATGCTGACATTTGTCAGCGGTCTATGCATCTGTCCGGGAGCCCCTGGCGCTGCCAGTAAAAAAATTTCGGACAACTTATAAACCCTTAATAAATGGGGATAACAGCACACGGCAATAAATATCAGAATAAGGCCTCCATCGAAATTATATCCCCATTAATTTAACAATCAGGCATGAAATAAGGATGGTTTAATCCGGTATCTCAGAATTACGCTTAATTTTGCAAAAACGATTAAAATGTCTTTCGATCCAAGCCTGATTTTTCCGGTCCCAAACAATAGTGAAATTATACCCCTAGCGATATTCGGGTCCGTATGGCTGATAAGAATGGTGCACATTCTTTTCTTTCACGGGCGACTGGCATTTCGTAAACCGGTGCCGGCTGGTTCTGCCTCGGAATCCTTCACACTACTTATGGCCATTCGCAACGGATATGAGGAGATGAAGGAGCGACTTCCCAGATGGCTCACACTTCCCTATCCCCATTACGAGGTGTTGGTTGTCGATGACTTTTCGGAAGACTACACCCCTATGATGCTTGGAATGCTGCGCAATGAGTATAAGCATTTAAAAATTACCACCCTCAATCAGAAAACCAGGCATTCGGAAAAAATGGCCAGAAATCTGGGGATGAAAGCCGCTTCGAACGATTGGGTTATAATGGTTTCTCCCATAACCGATCCCCCCGACCCATTGTGGCTGCCAACCATCTCTTCAGCCATTTCGCGGGGTAAAGGTATGGTTGTTGGGTACAGTAACCTTTATCCCCAAGAGGGCTACAGGCATGCAATTGTCCGCTCCGAGACCTTCTTCCAGAATATCGAAAGCATGGCCTACTGCCTCAACCGAATGCCATTTGTGGTAAGCGAGGAGAACGTGGCCTTCAACAAGGCAGACTATTTCAAGGCAGGAGGTTTTGCCGGCCAATTGGGAGAAATGTTTTTGAACATGGAGGTTATACTGAACAAAACCATTCAGCACAACAAGGTTGAGGTATTGCCAGTGGCAAGTTTAACGCTCCGACGACGGTCAGAAGCCGAACCGGGAGCCATTAATGAGCTCTACCGGCGTTACTACAATCTGGGTAAATATTTGCCTTTGCTTACACGAGTGTATATGACTCTGAGCCGATTCACCTATATGCTTCTGATTCCGCTATTTGCAATACTGCTGTTTTGGATACCTGCATTGTACATCTATCCAGGATTAATGCTCCTGGTGATGGCACTTATCTACACATTGATCATAAGCAGGCTTCAGCGTAGGTTAGGGGAACAGAAATTATTTGTAACTTCGCTACTTTACAGCCTCGGCAGTCCTTACCTTAAAGCGATGGCGCGTTGGCAGTTTTTTGCTCAAAGAGTAAATCGAAAATGGAGGAAGTAAATTCTCATCTGTCGGAAAAGGCGCTGCGCGATTACGAGCTGGTTCAAGCTGCATTGACTGGAGATGAAACTGCATTTGGCAGGCTTCTAGGCAGGTACAAAGATGCCATCTTCTTTATGATGCTAAAAATGGTTAACAACAAAAGTGATGCTGAAGACCTCACACTGGAGGCGTTTGGCAAAGCTTTCAAAAACCTCCATCAATATTCTCCCAATTATGCCTTCAGTACCTGGCTCTTCAAAATTGCTACCAACAACTGCATTGACTTTTTACGAAAAAGCCGAAGCAACTATCTTCCTATTGAATCAGGATCACCCAATCAGGAGAACGATGTTGCAGCGCGAATTCGGTCGAAGGACCCAAATCCTGAAGAGAAACTGATACGCAAGCAAAAAGCGATTCTAATGCGCCGGGTTGTGCGAAAACTAAAGCCCAGATACCAGGCTCTGGTCGAGTACCGCTACTTTAAAGAACTTTCGTACGAAGAGATCGCAGCCGAGTTAAATCTGCCTCTGGGTACAGTAAAGGCGCAGCTTTTCAGGGCAAGGCAAATGCTTTTTAAGCTTATCGACACCAGCGAAATGCGCGATAGGTAGACTATCATCCGTAAACTGAAAAAAACATCCATGTCGGGCAATATTACCCTAATTACAAAATACTTCCCCCAATTGACATCAATTCAGATTGAACGGTTTGGGGCACTTGATGAATTGTATGCTCACTGGAATGCCCAAATCAATGTGATTTCGCGCAAAGATATGGAGGGTCTTTACGAAAAGCACATTCTTCATTCGCTGGGCATTGCGAAAATTTTACGTTTCACTGAAGGCAGTTATATTCTGGATGTGGGAACAGGGGGCGGTTTCCCGGGTATTCCTCTGGCCATAATGTTTCCTGAGGTCAGATTTCATCTGGTAGACTCCATCGGAAAGAAGATAAAGGTTGTATCTGACATTGCCGACAAACTGCATCTTCACAACGTTACTGCGACGCATACAAGGGCCGAAACTCTTACCGGGCACTATGATTTTGTTGTGAGCCGCGCTGTAACCGAATTGCCGACCTTTACCGGCTGGATTTCAAAAAACATCTCCAAACAGCACCAAAACGCTTTACCCAATGGAGTACTCTATCTTAAAGGAGGAGATCTCAGCAGGGAACTTAAACCCTTTGGCAAACGTGCGGTGGTATATGAGCTATCAGAACATTTCGATGGGGAATTTTTCGAAACAAAAAAAGTAGTTTACCTTGCAATCTGAACATTTCAGTTGTACCTTAGCGATGGTTGTGTAGTGGATTTCCGGGTACACCCTGATATTCCAATGCCAGCGGCAATCGTGTTTGTATGACCTTGATTCAATGAAGATTCTGATGTTTGGATGGGAGTTCCCCCCCCATATTTCCGGTGGTTTAGGAACAGCCTGTTATGGTCTGTCGAAGGGACTTTCGTCGCTTACCGATACCGATATTGTTTTTGTAGTACCACGTGCCTGGGGCGACGAGCACCCCGAAGGAGCCGAACTTATAGGGGCCAATCAGGTGCCCGTTGTGCGGGAGTGGATCAACCTTGCCGAGAAAGGCAAAATGACCGAACTTATAGGCATCTCTTCTGAATTGGTTCCCTATATCACCCCGGATGATTTCTGGAGGCTTAAGTCGCAAAAATATGAATCGAATACCGCCTTTGTAGAAGTAACCGATTCGGGTACTCTTGAATTCTCGGGCGATTATGGCCATAATCTGTATCAGGAGATTCGAAAGTTTGCTTTGGTGGCAGGTGTGATAGCACAGGAAAAGGAAATTGACCTGGTACATGCCCACGATTGGATGGCCTTTCCTGCGGGAATCAAGGCCAGTAAGATTACCGGTAAGCCACTGGTTGTTCATGTACATTCCACTGAATTCGACCGATCGGGCGGCAATGTAAACCCAACAGTATATGCGATTGAGCGCGAAGGAATGGATTTCGCCGACAAGGTCGTTGCCGTAAGCAACCTCACCCGCCAAACCATTATCGAAAAATACCACATAGCACCCGGGAAGGTTGTAACAGTTTACAACGGAATTGAACCCCGGAAGCTTGCCCGCGGAACTAAATTCGAAAAAAAACACAATGAAAAAACGGTAACTTTTTTAGGCAGAATTACTTACCAGAAAGGACCAGAATACTTCATTGAGGCTGCCAATCTGGTGCTTCGCAAACTAAAAAATGTACGTTTTGTTATGGCCGGCAGTGGTGACCTTATGGATCAAATGATAGAGCAGTGCGCCCGTCTTGGCATCTCTGATAAATTTTATTTTACGGGTTTTCTCGAACAGCAGGATGCCGACTACCTGCTTAGCATCAGCGATGTATGCGTAATGCCTTCTGTTTCTGAACCTTTTGGCATTGTTCCTCTCGAGGCCATGCAGGCAGGGGTGCCTGTGATTATCAGCAAGCAATCGGGAGTCGCTGAAATTGTGCATTACGCTGTAAAGATCGATTTTTGGGACACCTATGCTCTGGCCGACACCATTCATGGACTTCTACAATACCCGGCTTTGTCGGGGGTATTGCGAAAGTCAGGCAAGGTTGAAGTAGATCATCTGCAATGGACGCACTCGGCTAAACAAATCAGACACCTTTACAACCAAGTAACAGAGTCTCACAAACCACAAGTTTCCCAGGCATGAAGCGACTGAATATCATATTCAGGGTTCACCACCCCTTTCAATTACGTCGTTACCGCTTTTTTGATATCGGACGGGAACACTATTATTTCGATGATTTTGCCAACCAGAATGGCATCGAAAAGCTAGCACAAAGGGCCTACCTTCCCCTCAACGGGATGATGCTTCGAAATCTTCAGCTGGGAAAAGGCAAATTGAAGGCCTCTTTCTACCTGTCTGGGAGTGCCATTGAGCTGTTCGGTCAATATGCTCCGCAAGTTATAGCATCGTTCTCGGAGTTACAACAGACCGGCAACGTGGAATTTCTGGGAGGCACCTGGGCCCATTCGCTCTCTTCGGCTTACAGCAAGCCGGCCTTTCGAGAGGAGGTTATTCGACACCGGCGCATACTTCAGAAATATTTCAATGTACATCCCACCAGCTTTTTCAATGGAGAGTTGCTCTACTCCGACGATATTGGAGCGACCATTCATTCTCTGGGGTTTGAATCGACCATCGCCGAAGGATCCCGACATCTGCTTGGCTGGAGAAGTCCAGACATGCTCTATGCCAACACCCGGGAACCTGCGCTTAAGATTCTGATGCTTAACCCGGAAAGAACTAAAATGCTCTCTTTTTCCAATAACCGGGATCCAATTTCGGACCTCACGCCTGAAGCACTTATCGAACATCTCGAACACAGCACCCCGGGCGACCAATCGGTTACCCTCTTGTTTGATTACGAAATGTTTGCAGGCCAGGCTTCCGGCAAAAACGGATGGTTCGAATTTCTGAACCGTTTTTTAACATTGGTGTCTAAATCGGAGCACCTGGTTTGCTCATCACCTGCAGAAACTATTGCATATTCTCCTCCGGTTTCGCTTTTAGGGGTGCCACACCCTGCAATGTATTCAGGCATAGATCCTCAGCACTCCTTATTTCCGGGCAACGAATTACAAACCGAAGCCCTGCAGAAACTTTACACCCTGGCCCCTACTTTGCGCGGAATAGAGAACGATGCTATCCAACTTGAATGGTTAGCCCTGCAGAGTAGCGATCATTTCAGATACATGTCGAACCGCTGGTTTGAGCAAACCCCAACCTCGCAGCTCAATCCCTGGACCACGGCCCACGAAGCGTTTATCAATTTCATGAACATCGTAAGTGACTTTTCGCAGCGCGTTGGACCGAAAGGCAAAAACAGGACGGCAAGTAAAGCCGATAAGCTTGAAAGGAAGGTCAAAAGGCAACAGATTCAACTCGAAAAGTATAAACTCGCTTTGCACAAGCTGAATAAACAAAAAGATAACCCAGCTTCAGGGAGTTAAATATCAGTCGATTAACCTGCATTTCCTTCTCCTGAAACGAACAAAACCCAAATTAATCCGAATTGTAGGTTCAAGTTTGGATTGAAGCCGTTATTTTTGCTGCTTCGCAAACAGGCGAAGGATTTACTTTGCCAAACCCTATATTATATGCGTAAGGATAACATTGCACGATACATACAACCACCCCTGTCGGAGGGGCCCAACTGGAGAAAATTTGTAGTTGAATCAAATCTCCCGGAAACGCTGGAACCATTGAGGGAGTTGTCACGAAACCTTTGGTGGGTTTGGAACCAGCAAGCGCGCGATCTTTTTCAGTCGGTCGACCCCGCGGTATGGGAAGAGGTTTTACACAATCCAATCCTGCTCTTGGAAAAGGTAAACTTTAATCGACTTCTTGCACTCTCGAAGGATAAAGCCTTCATGAAAAAGATGTACGATACTCATGCCGACCTGCAAAATTATCTTTCAACCCGAAAGTCGCCTGTAGCGCCTAAGATAGCCTACTTTAGCATGGAATATGGCCTCCACGACAGTCTGAAGATTTTTTCGGGAGGACTGGGTGTTTTGGCCGGAGATTATCTCAAAGAAGCCAGCGATGCCAACGTCGATCTTATTGGTGTAGGTCTCTTGTACCGGTATGGATATTTCAAGCAGACCATCGACACAGAAGGAAATCAGATCAACAATTATATAGCGGAACATTTTTCGAAGATTCCGGTGCAGCCGGCATACGATTCAGAGGGAAACTGGGTTGAGGTATTCGTAGAATTTCCCGGCCGTCAGGTCATGGCCAGAGTTTGGCAGGCCAATGTTGGAGCAATCAAGCTCTACCTGATGGAGACCGATCATGATGTTAACGATGAGCGCGACCGCTCTATCACCCATAACCTTTATGGGGGCGATAATGAAAACCGGTTAAAGCAGGAGATGTTACTTGGCATTGGCGGTATCAGGGCTTTAGAGAAACTGGGATACAAAAGCGACATCTATCACTGCAATGAAGGGCATGCTGCACTTATTGGTGTTGAAAGGATCGCCAAGCTTATTGCCACAGAGAATCTTAGCTTTGCCGAGGCGTCGGAGGTTGTAAAATCATCGACACTTTTCACTACCCACACCCCTGTGCCGGCAGGTCACGACTCGTTCCACAACGATCTTTTTAAGGTCTACATGTACCCCTATGCCTCGCGGATTGGACTCGAGTGGGAAGAGTTTATAAACCTTGGCAAGTCGCATCCCGACGAAGATCACTTCAACATGAGTTACCTTGCCAGCAACCTTTCGCATGGCATTAATGGGGTAAGCAAACTACACGGAGATGTGAGCAAAGGTGTTCTGAAACATTTGTACCGAGGCTATATGGAGGAGGAGATCGACATTGGTTATGTTACCAATGGAGTGCACTACCCCACCTGGACCGCCAAAGAGTGGAAAGAACTGCACCTTGAATATTTTGGCAGCGACTTTACTTCCAACCTGCTCGACTTCGACCGGTGGAAAAAGATATACGATGTACCTTCGGAAAGGATCTGGAAGCTCCGTCAGGCTCTGCGGCTTAAGACCATACAATACATCCGCCAGCGATTCTCGGATGTATGGATTAAGCGGCACGAGAACCCAAAACTGGTCAACGAAATTATGGGAAAACTCAACCCTGAGGCACTTACCATAGGTTTTGCCCGCAGATTTGCTACCTATAAGCGTGCACATTTGCTTTTCCGTGACCTTGAGCGACTGTCGAAAATAGTTAACAATCCTTTAAAACCCGTTCAGTTCATCTTTGCGGGTAAAGCCCACCCTGCCGATAAAATGGGTCAGGATTTAATTAAACACATTGTAGCAATATCTAAAATGCCCGAGTTCAGGGGCAAGGTTCTGTTTGTTCAAAATTATGACATGAATCTGGCCAAGATGTTGTTGCAAGGAGTCGATGTTTGGCTCAATACGCCCACTCGCCCA
This sequence comes from Prolixibacteraceae bacterium UBA6162, assembly GCA_002428215.1. The sequence continues at coordinate 3,682 of DIUI01000072.1, read as the reverse complement.
CTCGAAGCTTCAGGAACAAGTGGCGAAAAAGGAGTCATGAATGGCACACTCCATTTCTCCGTACTCGACGGATGGTGGGTTGAAGGCTATACAAAGGATGCCGGATGGGCACTACCCCAAGAGCGTACATTTGACGTACAGGACCTTCAGGATGAGTTAGACGCTGCAACCATTTATGACATTCTTGAGAAGGAGATCATTGAATCTTTCTTCGACCGCAACAAACAGGGAATTCCAGAACGATGGGTTACCTACATTAAAAACAACATTTCAGAAGTTGCTCCCCATTTTACGACATCACGCATGATCAGGGATTATGGCGACCGTTTTTACCACCCGCTGTATAAGCGATCGCTGCGCATAAAGGAGAACGATTTCAAGATTGCACGCGAACTATCGGCATGGAAAGAGCAGGTGAGCTCTATCTGGGAAAACATCGAGGTGAAAGAGATCCAAATAGCCGATGGAGTGACCAACTTAATGCACATTGGAGAGGATTATCCGGCCCGCGTGGTGGTAGACCTGAAGGGTTTGGCCCGTGAAGATGTTGGATTGGAGCTTTTGGTTACCACCAATGGGAATCAGGTTCCGGTAAAACTGATTGAGAAGCTTGAATTTGAAACCGAAAGCTTCGAAAATGGAGTGGTAACATACGCCCTGAATGTGCATTTACAAAATGCCGGAACATTTAGTTACGGGTTAAGGTTATTTCCTAAAAACAAACAGCTTGGCCACCGGCAGGACTTCAGATATGTAAAGTGGCTCTGATTTTTTGGCCTTTTTGATATACTTGTTGGTAATTACATGCTCTGCAGCGGCCTGAGCAGGTTCGCAGACCAACAGGGGATGCTGTTTTTTTAGTAGCTCTTAACATACGCTGCCAAATGGGAGGATAAACCTTTATACTTGAATTTTTGGCGATTAGTGTTATTTTTGCCTTCGATTTTCCCAAACCGAGGATTTGTTCAATATTCAATTGCCTGTGCAGGGCATTTAGGATAAGTGGTATTCCAGATTTTGCCGGTTAAATTGAGTGTTCCTACTCAGATTTATTTCCGTAATTTAGCATTTGGATTCTGCCATAACAAACTGTGCCGGCCTATTGAAGTAACAATCTAACGATCGGGAAATTGCAATTTTAGGGTTGGCTGTCTAATTGTTATGGGACAGCATACCGCACCTTCGAAAAAATTAAATTTCGGATCAGCAAAAACCAAGCATCAAATAGAACCACTATGGATACAGCAGTTAACAATATTGGACATAAAATTCGTGAATATCGCGAAATGCGCAGCATATCTCGCGAAGATCTGGCTTTGAATGCCAATCTCGATCTGATGCAACTGGAGAAAATTGAGGTTGACGGGATACTGCCGTCGCTGGGGCCTTTGATCAGGATTGCAAGGGCATTAGGAGTTCGCATCGGAACTTTTCTTGATGATGCAGAGCAGAACGGTCCAGTTATCGTGAGAGCGGGCAAGGCAGAAGAAGCCATCAGCTTTTCTTCGAGTGATCCGGCCAGCCGTCAGCATCTGAACTTTCATGCACTGGCTCCAGACAAGGCCGGAAGACATATGGAACCTTTTATTGTTGACATACACCCCGCAAAGGCCTCCGATTACAAACTATCGTCGCACGAAGGCGAAGAGTTTATATATGTACTTGAGGGCAGCATAGAAATCAGCTATGGCAAGGAAACCTTCACGCTGCTTGCCGGCGATAGCATCTATTACGATTCCATTGTAACCCATAATGTTCATGCAGCCCCGGGAGCATCGGCGCGTTTGCTGGCCATTGTTTACACTCCCTACTGATCCTTGACAAAAATATATCTATGCAGCTTCTAGATTACACTTTAGGTGACATGCTCGAAAAATGGGTTTTTGAGCATCCCGGTAAGGAGTTCATCGTATATCCCGACAGAAATCTTCGTTTCACCTATGCCGATTTCAATGTACGAACCGACAATCTGGCAAAAGGATTGCTATACGTAGGAGTCAGGCCAGGCGACAAGGTGGGAATCTGGGCAAAAAATGTTCCCGACTGGCTTACCTTCATGTTTGCTGCCGCAAAAATAGGAGCTGTTTTGGTACCCATCAATACAGGTTACAAAGAGTCGGAACTCGAATTTGTGCTTAAAGCTGCCGATTTACATACACTTTGCCTGGCCGATGGCTATCGCGACAGCGACTATGTCGACATTATTTTTGGATTGATTCCCGAATTGAAGAGTTGTGCAAGGGGGGAATTGCTAACGGAAAAATTTCCATTCCTTAGGAATATAGTCTTCATCGGACAGCAAAAACATCGGGGAATGTATAGCACACAGGAACTAATGTTACTGGGATCGCATCTCGACAACTCAGAAATCGAGATCATACAGGAAGGGCTGTCGTGCCACGATGTGGTAACCATGCAGTTTACAGGCGGAACTACAGGGTATCCTAAAGGGGTAATGTTGTCGCACCACAACATTCTTAACAATGGCTATTCGGTTGGTCAATGTATGAAGTTCTCTGGCAAAGAGCGTCTTATGGTCTCGGTTCCATTATTTCACACCTTCGGAAATGTTCTGGCAGCTTGTGCGATAGTATCGCATGGAGCCACTATGGTGTTCTCCGAAGAGTTTGATCCGGTTATGGTTATGGCTTCCATACAAAAAGAACGTTCCACCGCACTCTATGGGGTACCTGCCATGTTCAAATCGATGCTGCATCACCCAATGTTCGGCATGTTTGATTTAAGCACACTGCGCACAGGAATTATTGCCGGGGCGCCATGCCAGGTTGAGACCATTCAACAGGTAATGAACAAGATGCACATTAGAGATATCATATCTGTATACGGACTCACCGAATCTTCTCCCGGTATGACGGCCACCAGAACGCATAATTCGGCAGCAGTGCGTGCTAATACGGTGGGTTTTGCTCTGCCCAATGTGGAAGTAAAGATTGTACATCGCGAGAGTGGCGAGCTTTGCAATCCGGGTGAATCCGGGGAGATCTGTTGTCGTGGGTACAATGTAATGAAAGGCTATTACAAGGATGAAGAAGCGACCGTTTTGGCCATCGATTCTGACGGATGGCTTCACTCAGGAGATTTAGCTGTTCAAACAGAAGATGGTTTTTATCAGATTACCGGCAGGATTAAAGAGATGATAAATCGCGGAGGAGAGTACATCTACCCCCGGGAGATCGAAAACTTCATAGAGGAAATGCCACAAATTGCAGGGATTGAAGTTGTGGGCATTCCAAGTAAAAAATATGGAGAAGAGGTTGCCGCATTCATTAAGTTAAAGGCCGAAGAGAAACTCACAGAGGAGGAGGTAACAGGTTATTGCCGCGGAAAAATAGCCCGGTTTAAAATTCCAAAGTACATCTTCTTCGTGGATGATTTTCCAACAGCTGCCAGCGGGAAGGTGCAGAAGTTCAGATTAACCGAAATGGCTATCCAACTGCTTGAATAATAAAACAGTACCAACAGGTGCCATTTTCAAGATTCTCTACTTTACTTCACTTAATGCTTCGGAAACATTGATGGCATAATCGGCCAGTTTTTCGCTTTCCGAGAAAAGATCGTTGAATATAATACCTGCTTCGTAGGCATATATACCGGTACGCAGATACTCAAGATGCTCCGTCTTTAACTGATTTCTGAAGTTATTGATACCGGCTTCGAGCTG
>DIUI01000074.1 GCA_002428215.1 Prolixibacteraceae bacterium UBA6162 | reverse complement strand
AGGAAACAGCCAGGTTCTATAAAAATACCTCCTTGCTCGCCGTTTCAGAAGATATTTCCAAATTCGAAGATTTGGTGAGGCTTTGATACGGAACATTTCCTTCAGGGAACCTGGTGTGGCGTCGAACTGTATGCATCTATTACGATGAGCGGAATCTATATTCATATTCCGTTTTGCCGAAAAAGGTGTTTCTATTGCGATTTTTACACCCTAACCGCTATCGATCAAAAGCCTCGATTTCTCGAGGCCTTAAAGATCGAAACAGATCTTCGTCGGCCGTATCTGGACGGCCATACCGTGCGTACCATCTATCTTGGCGGAGGTACTCCTTCGGTATTAACACCCACCGAGCTAAAGGATATTCTGGATCAGTTATATCGAAATTTTACCATTGACGATGATGCTGAAATTACGCTCGAAGCCAATCCCGACGACTTAAACCGAGAGTTTCTTTCTGCCATTAAAGGTGTAGGATTCAATAGGTTAAGCATGGGAATACAATCGTTCTCCGATGCCGATCTTAAAAAAATGAACCGGCGCCACTCTGCCGATCAGGCCATTTCGGCTGTTTACGAGGCTACCGAAGTAGGGTTCAAACATATCAGCATCGATTTAATGTATGGACTGCCCGGACTTTCCGTCGAACAATGGAACAAGAACCTTAAGAGGGCACTTAAACTCCCCGTCGATCATATTTCTGCCTATCATCTTACCTATCACGAAGGCACCCGTTTTTACGACTGGCTCCATTCCGGAAGGCTTCGGGAGTTGCCCGAAGATGAGAGTCTGGAACAGTTCAACCTAATGATCGAACTGCTTACTGATGCGGGATATGAGCATTACGAAATTTCCAATTTTGCCCGTAATAAGGCCTACTCCAAACACAACAGCAGCTATTGGGACGGAACCGTCTATCTGGGTCTGGGACCGTCTGCCCATTCATACAATGGAAACTTCAGGCAATGGAATGTTGCCAGCCTGGCACGCTATGCAGCGGCCATAGCCTCAGGAGATGTTTTTTTTGAAAAAGAAGAGCTTACCAGCAATGATAAGCTCAACGACTATATCATTACCCGGTTAAGAACCCAATGGGGTATTTCCGTCGCTTACATCACCGACACCTTTGGAGAATCAATCTCAAAAAAACTGCTTGCGGGTGCCCAAAAATATATTTCATCGGGTAAGTTAAAATTCGACGGAACTATGTTGACATTGACGCGCGATGGTATTATGGTGTCAGACAAAATTATGCTCGACCTGGTCGTGTAAAACCGTTCATCAGAACGTTGCCAATTTTGGACTATTTTCGAAATACCTCCAAGCCTCCCATCCATGTTGACAGAATAGATGTCTTCAAAATTTCAGAGGAATCAGCCTCCATAAGATCGGTATCGAGTACCACAAAATCGGCCCATTTTCCGGGTTCGATGCTTCCCTTAACCGACTCCTCGAACGACGAACGAGCTGCCCAGATCGTCATTGAACGCAAGGTTTGTTCCCGGGTAAGGGCATTTTCAGTCTGAAATCCCCCGTCGGGATATCCGGAACGATCGGTCCTGAAAACAGAGGCGTAAAAAGTGTTGAGGGGATGGATGGCTTCAACCGGGAAATCGGTACCATTGGGCAGCCAGCCAAGTTGCTGGAGTAGCTGTTGATAGGCATATCCGCCGTTAAGCCTCTCGCCCACCCTTTCTTTGGCCCAATACATGTCGCTGGTGGCATGGGTTGCCTGAATTGATGGAACTATTGAATAACGCTCAAACATTCCGAAATCATCGGGGTGGACAATCTGTGCATGTTCAATCCGCCATCGGAGATCATTTGTTTCCTGTAAGAATTTTCCATACACCTGCAGCATAAGCCTGTTGGCACTATCGCCAATACAATGGGTGGCCATTTGGTAGCCATAATCATATGCCAGCTGGCAAATAGTTTCATAATACTGCCTGGACGCCATTTGTAAACCCATGTTTTCAGGATCGTCACTGTAGGGTTCCAGCATCAATGCCCCTCTCGACCCAAGTGCCCCATCGGCATAAAGCTTTATGGTATTCACCATCAACCGGTCGGTCTGGTATCTTCCCTTTCGAACAAAGTGGTCAAAATTCTCTTCCGTTGGATCGAGCATAGCATTAATGCGAATCGAAAGAGCGTTCGAACGCTGCAATGAATCAATCAGGAGCACAATCTCTTTCGGCAATCCACAATCGGTAACCGAAGTCAGACCTGCAGCGAAGCAGTTCTCCTGGGCTGCCTGAAGGGCCATGGCCTTGCGGTCCAGATCGTCTTCAGGTATCAGCCTGGAAACCAAATCCATGGCCGCATCAATCAAAATACCGGTGGGTTCTCCGTTGGCTACCATTACCTGCCCGCCCTCTATTAATGTTTTAGCTGTTATACCGGCCAGTTGCAGAGCTTTAGAGTTACACCAGGCTGCGTGCCCATCCACCCGGATCAGGAAAACCGGAACATCAGGAAAATATGTATCCAAAATCGATTTGTCGGGAAAAACTTTTTCTGGCCACTGGTTCTGATCCCAACCTCTCCCTTCGATCCATTCTCCGCCAAATGTAGAATGATGCTTCTGCAGCAGCTGAAGTATCTCGTCGGTGGTTTGGGTGCCGGCGAGATCGGCCCTGCGCAAAAGGTTTATACCATACCCATAAAAGTGTGCATGGGCATCGTTAAAACCCGGAAAAACAAATTTACCGCCGAGATCGACCGTTTTTTTGGCGCGATAAACCCGATCAAGTTCCGACTTCTTTCCAACGGCCACAATTTTGCCGTCGTTCACTACCATACAATCAGCCACCGAAAACTGGTCATCAACCGTATAAATGGTAGCATTGTAAACCAGGAGGTCTGCTTCTTTGGTCTGGCAAGAAATCATGGCCATCATTAACAGAGCTGTAAATAATGAAATCAAGGGTTTTTGCATGGCGTTGAATTGAATAATTGGTGACTAAAACGGATAAGTGCCGAAAGTATCTTTTTGCCTCCACATATGCAATTATCAATTTCAAAAATCAGTGTAACTACTCCTGCCAAAATCCCCCCTTGCTTTTCATAGACGAACTGTAATTTTTGAGCAGAATTTATACCTATGTAGCATGATGAAAAAAGTAGTATTATCGGTTTTAATAGGCATGTTATCGTACGTTAATGTGCTGCAGGGACAGGAGATTTGGACTTTACAACAATGCATCGACTATGCCCTCGAGAACAATATACAGATAAAACAGCAGGCACTTGCCGTTCAGTATCAGGAGAATCAGGCTGGCCAGTCGAGAAACGACCGCTTGCCCAATCTGAATGGACAGCTGGGAAACAATTACAATTTTGGCCGGTCGCTTACCTATCAGAACACCTACGAAAACACCAATTCAATCAGTCTTTCGGGCGGACTTGGAGCCGATATTACTCTGTGGAATGGCTCTACCCTGCAAAATGCTGTTCGCCAGCGGGAGCTTGAACTGATGGCTACACTGCAGGATCTCAGAAAGGCACGTGAGGATATTTCGCTTACCATTGCGGCACTTTACCTCGACATTCTCTTTGCCGAAGAGTTAAGCCAGCTCGATGAAAATCAAATGGAGATCACCCGCCAACAGCTGATTCGAACAAAACAGCTTGTCGACGCAGGAAGCCTTGCCCGGGGAGCAATGCTGGAGATAGAGGCTCAGCTGGCCCGTGAAGAACTGCAGCTTGTAAATGCACAAAATCGAACCCAATTGGCCTATCTGAATCTCTATCAATTGCTTGAACTTCCGGTTACCCAATCCTTCAGGATTAAGAAACCACAACTTCCTGAACTCGAAACGGTTCCCTTGCAGTACAATTCATTCGATATTTTCAATGCAGCGGTTCAGACCCGCCCCGAGATTGCAGCAGCCCAGCTTAGAATGGAGAGCGCTTACCGTCAGCTCGATCAGGCCAAAGGGGCGCGTTACCCGCGACTCTCATTCGGTGGAAATTATTACAACAACTACAACGACAATTATACCGAAGCGATTGGCGCTAACCCGCTTGAGCGGAGGGTTATCCCATTTGGACGGCAGTTGCAAAACAACCAGCGGTATGGCTTTGGATTTACCCTGAATGTTCCGATTTTCAACCGCTTTCAGGTCCAGACCGCCATCTCCAATGCCGAAATTCAGATTATCGACTATGAATACCGCCTGCAGAGTGCCCGTAATAATCTGCAGAAGGATATCGAACAGGCTTATACCAATGCAATCGCAGCATTAAAGCGGTATATTTCGGGCGAAAAGGCGGTAATTGCCAGCGAAGAAGCCTTCCGCTACAGCGAAGAACGATTTGGTGTTGGAATGGTAACCACTGTTGAATACAATCAGATTAAAAACAATTTAACCTCGGCGCAATCTCAACTGCTACAGGCAAAATATGAGTTCATTTTTAGAACCAAAATCCTTGATTTTTACAATGGTGTCCCCATAACATTGTAGTTCAATCACTATTATTCTGGCGAATTTCGCCTTTATTTATAATTTTGGAGGGGTGCTTCATACTGTTTGGGGCACCTTTTCGACTTTTTATAGTAATAACATTAATCAATACATATGGAAATGAAGTTTAAAAACCTGGTTCGCACAGGAGTGATACTTACGATTGGCTTGTTGTCGTCGATCTCCTTTAACGCTTTTGCTCAGCCAGTTCCGGTTGATCCTGCGATCAGAATTGGAAAACTTGAGAATGGACTTACCTACTACCTGAGGCACAATACAGAGCCTGCCGAAAGGGCGAGTTTTTATATCATTCAGAATGTGGGCGCCATGCTCGAAAACGACGATCAGGATGGCTTGGCTCACTTCCTGGAGCATATGGCTTTTAACGGAACAACAAATTTCCCCGACAAAGGCATAATTAATACCTTAGAGCGATATGGGGTGGCTTTTGGGCGTAATATCAACGCCTATACTTCGCAAAACGAAACAGTATATAATCTAAGCGATAT
>DIUI01000065.1 GCA_002428215.1 Prolixibacteraceae bacterium UBA6162 | reverse complement strand
AAGTTTAGAGCAAAAAAAACCCCGGAGCCTCTGCTCCGGGGAAAAAACCAAAAATCAACTAACCTTTAAACCTAGTAGCGACTTCGTCCCAATTAATGAGCTTCCAGAATGCCTCTACATAATCCGGCCGACGGTTTTGGTAGTTAAGGTAATATGCATGTTCCCATACATCCACACCTAAAATAGGTGTCCCCTTAACTTCAGCCAAATCCATCAGTGGATTATCCTGATTGGGCGTAGACGAAACCACCAGTTTATTGTCACTTTTTAAAAGCCAGGCCCAACCAGAACCAAAGCGCGTTAAAGCAGCCTTAACAAAAGCCTCTTTAAAGCTGTCGACCGAACCAAAATCAGCGTTCAGTGCGTCCAGCAGTTCTCCATGGGGCTCATTGGCACCACCCGGAGATAATATTTTCCAATAGAGATTGTGGTTGTAAAAACCACCACCGTTGTTACGAACAGCTACCGAAAGCTGAGAGATTCCGGCCATAATCTCTTCAATAGTTTTTTCCTCCCAGCCTGTTCCGGCGAGAGCGGCATTTAGGTTTGTAGTGTAGGCAGCATGGTGCTTAGTATGGTGTATCTCCATAGTGCGGGCATCAATAAGCGGCTCAAGAGCTGCATAATCATATCCCAATTGTGGTAGTTCAAATGCCATTGTATCGTTTTTTAAAGTTTTAAATATCTTAATTTCTTTCTTAAAACATAGGGTTTTCCTTTTTGTTCAATCGATTTTTAATAAATTTTTTGAATTCACGCTGCTAAAACCTCAATAATACAGAACATTCTTTGAGTCTTGTTCTCTGAATTTTTAAAACAACCGCGGTTCCATATTGAGAAAAACAGATACACAGAATAGGAAACCGATGGATTAAACTCTTTTATGTTTATTAATTCAGGTGCAGGAACTGAGTCTGCTTTCTCCAAAATGACCTATACTGGCCCAAAAATCAGCTACAGCACTCCTCTGTTATGAGTAAGGGTTTCAGGATTTTTAAGATTTAAACATTTTAAGCGATTATTCATATTTGAAGCTTGGATAAGTCAAAAAATGATGCTATTTTTGTTCCTAATTAGGAATTATTCTAACTTAGATGCGTTGTACAAAGTAAGCCTAAGACCTGAGGAATTCTTTTCCCTATACAAGTTGTCACATGGAAAATATTCGCAAAATACTGACCGAAAACGGACTTAAAGTAACTCCCCAGCGTCTTGCAGTGTACGATGCCATCTATCAATTGAACAACCACCCAAGTGCCGAGGCTATCATAGAGTTTATAAAATCCAGGTATCCAAATATAGCCATTGGAACCGTTTACAACACCCTTGAAATTTTTGTAAAAAAGGGAATCATTCGAAAAATAAAAACCGATGGAGATGTGATGCGTTACGATGCCATTCTCAACAAACACCACCATCTCTACAGCTCCGACTCAAAAAGAATTGAAGACTTTTACGATGAGGAGATCAATCATTTTATAACAGCTTATATGCAACGGAAAAAGATTCCCAATTTCCGTATCGAAGATGTGAATGTGCAGATTGTAGGGAGATTTACCGAATAACCAGCTTCACAAAAATATTGAACCAAAATTCAACCCACATAAACCCATTCTATCATGCGTCAAAAAAGTATAGATTTACTCAACAAGGCAATAGCCGATGAGCTAGCAGCAGTGCACCAGTATATGTATTTTCATTTTCATTGCGATGATCAGGGTTTTGATCTGCTGGCCTCGCTTTTTAAAAGAACTGCAATTCAGGAGATGATCCACATTGAGAAGCTGGCCGACAGAATACTTTTCCTGAAAGGAGATGTTGAGATGGTGGCTGCCCACGACGTGAAAAAAATTCACGATGTAAATGCAATGCTCGAAATGGCTGCTGAAATGGAAAACAGTAGTGCCAGAGAATATAACCTTTGGGCCAACGAGTGTGCAATGAATGCAGACTCCGTTTCCAAGAAGCTATTCGAATCGCTTGTTGAAGATGAAGAGGGCCATTTCAATCAATTTGATACAGAAATGGAAAACCTTCGGAAATTTGGCAACAACTACCTCGCACTTCAGTCGATCGAGCGCAGTAAAAATCAGTCTACAGGACTGCATCCGGGGACATAATTTACTACCAAAACATTACTATTTCCTCTGTTTTCGGCAACTGTTTGCCGGAAATGGATCGAAATACTATTGGATTTTACATTCATTTTAAGTTTAACCAGTTTAATACAATTATCATGGAAGATCAAGTGTATGCCATGCCTCGCATTGGCGAAAATGCGCCTGAATTTAAGGCAGTAACAACTCAGGGAGACATCAATTTCCCATCCGACTACGCCGGGAAGTGGGTAATTCTGTTCAGTCACCCCGCCGACTTTACTCCGGTATGTACATCGGAATTTATGACATTCGCCCACATGGAAAAAGATTTCCAGGCGCTGAATTGCGAATTGGTGGGTCTCTCGGTCGATGGTCTATACAGCCACATTGCCTGGCTGAGAACCATCAAAGAGAAAATCGAGTTCAAGGGAATGAAAGATGTTGAGGTTACCTTCCCGCTTATCGAAGACATTACCATGGAGGTGGCGAAAAAGTATGGCATGATGATGCCGGGAGAAAGCAACAC
>DIUI01000101.1 GCA_002428215.1 Prolixibacteraceae bacterium UBA6162 | reverse complement strand
AAGGCAAAGAATCTTAAAAAGCGCGTTTCCTCCTATTTCACCAAAGAACCTGAAAACAGAAAAACGGCCTTGCTCGTGCGAAATATTGCAGATATTCAGCATATGGTGGTCGATTCAGAAGAGGATGCTCTCTTGCTTGAGAACAATCTCATAAAGAAATACCAACCACGGTATAATATTCGCTTAAAAGATGATAAGAGCTATCCATGGATCTGTATAAAGAATGAACCCTTTCCAAGGGTATTTAAAACCCGCAACGTAGTTCGTGATGGTTCAGACTATTATGGTCCTTTTACTTCATGGCTTACTGTTTCAACTTTGTTGGATCTTTTTAAGAAGCTTTATAAGCTTAGGACATGTAACTACAATCTTTCACGGAATAATATTGAAAACGGGAAGTTTAAAGTCTGCCTCGAATATCATATTGGAAACTGCAAAGGACCCTGCGAAAATTATCAGTCGGAATCAGAGTACCAAAAAGGAATTGACGAAATTAGAGATGTCCTCAAAGGCAATGTTGGCGGTGTAATACAGCAGCTCCGTAGGGTTATGAAGGAGCACGCCGACAACTTTCGGTACGAAGATGCCCACGAAATTAAGGAGCGTCTTCTTTCGCTCGAAAATTACCAGAGTAGATCAACCATCGTTAGTCCTACCATAAGCGATGTCGACGTTTTCACCATAAGTTCGGACGAAAAAATTGCTGTAGTAAATTACCTGAAAATTATTCGGGGCGCCATCGTACAAACGCATACAATGGAGATTAAGAAGTTGCTCGACGAACCTGACGAGGAACTTATTATGATGGCCATCGTGGATATTCGGCAAAAAATATACAGTAACTCTAAGGAGATCTTGATGCAGTTCAAACCCCGCGTTGGCTTGCAAAATTGTGCTATAGTAGTGCCTAAAATCGGGGAGAAGCGAAAGTTGATTGAACTGTCGTTGCGCAATGCTACCTATTACCGAATGGACAAAAGGCGACAAGAGCTGTTGCATAATGAGCAGGAGTCACCCACTCAACGAATGCTTTCTACGGTTCAATCCGACCTTCAATTGAGTGAGTTACCCGTACATATTGAGTGTTTTGATAACAGTAATCTGCAGGGTTCGTTTCCTGTAGCGGCTTGCGTTGTTTTCAGAAATGGCAAACCTTCAAAGCGTGATTACCGACATTATAATATTAAGACCGTTGAAGGACCCAACGATTTTGCCTCTATGGAAGAGGTGGTATTTCGGCGATACCGTCGACTGCTTGATGAAGAATTATCCCTGCCTCAACTTATTGTAATCGACGGAGGCAAAGGTCAACTGTCGGCTGCAGCTTCGGCCCTTAGCACACTTAATTTGCGTGGAAAAATAGCCATCATTGGAATTGCCAAACGTTTGGAGGAAATCTATTTTCCTGAAGACAGTGTACCCGTTTACCTCGACAAGCGTTCGGTTACATTAAAACTTATTCAATCGCTTCGTGACGAAGCCCATCGGTTTGGTATTACCTTCCACCGGCAGAAGCGATCAACCGGTTTTATAAAAAATGAACTCGAGAAGATTAAGGGTATCGGTCCTGCCTCCATCAAAAAACTCCTCTTGAAATATAAATCAGTAAAAAAAGTTTCTACCTTAAGCAAAGAGGAGTTGGTGACAGTAATTGGCGAGGATAAGGCACTGAAAGTACTGGAATATTTTACAAACAGGGATAAATTGAGCTAATCCAATTTTCTGTTTGAGTTGTAATAAATCATTTAATGATCAGATATACAGAAATATAGGCGCGTAAATAACATAACGTTATTAACCAGAGTGCCAACTCAATGCCGCTGCCGTACGATGGGGTGACTTTAACGCCGTGATGGATGACCAAAGAATGAATGTGTTAATGGCCTTTGGTACATTACTACAAAAACAATTTCAAAAAAGTTTGGTGATAATTTTAAGGTCTAATGAAAATATCCTGCTGCCTTATATTCGGATCCTTTCAGAAAAGATTTCACGTGGAACATTTTGGCCTCTTAAAAGGATGGACGATGTTTCTGATCGGTCTCAAGAAGTCCGAGGTAACTTATGTACCTCGTTTCAGCAATTTTTCCTTCCAACACTGCTTTTTTTACCTTACATCCGGGTTCGTGGGTATGTGAACAGTTGTTGTACTGACACTCATCGGAAATTCGGAAAATTTCGGGGAAGTAGTGCGATATCTCCCAGGGTTCCATTTCCAGCATACCAAATGCTTTTATACCTGGCGTATCGATGATGTATCCGCCAAAGTCGAGTATAAAAAGTTCCGAAAAAGTGGTCGTATGTTTTCCGGTTTCGTGGTAGTTGGATATTTCGCGCGTTTTGAGTTTCAGTCCGGGTTGAACCGTATTGATAATGGTCGATTTTCCAACTCCGCTATGCCCGCTAAATACACTTATTTTGTTCTTCATTCGGCTTTTAAGTTCCTCAATACCAGCATGCGTTACCGCTGAAGTTTCGAGACACTGGTATCCTATATGCTGATAAAGTTGGGTCCATTCCGATAACCTTTGCAGTTGTTCGGTTTGGTAACGATCGGTTTTATTAAAGACCAGAATTACCGGAATACGATAGGCTTCTGCCGAGGCCAGAAAGCGGTCGATAAAAGTGGTGGTGGTTACCGGATAGTTAAGGGTAACCACAAGGAAAGCCTGATCGATATTGGAAGCAATGATATGGGCCTGTTTCGACAGGTTTTGCGACCTTCGGATGATATAATTTTTACGTTCCTCTACGGTATGAATCAGTCCTATATTTTTCTGCTGATCGAGACTGTCTTTTACTTGATGTTCAAAGTTAACCCAATCGCCCACTGCCACCGGGTTGGTGGTGGTGATATCTTTGAGCTTCAGGTTGCCTTTAATTTTACAGGCGTATTCCTTGCCCGTTTCCTCTCTTACTGTGTACCAGCTGCCGGTAGATTTTATGACCAGACCTCTCTTCAATGCTTTTCTTTTTTATTCCCAGTTTAAAATTATTTTACCACAATTTCCTTCTTCAATAATGGCAAACGCCTTTTCGTAGTCATCGGCATCAAATCGGTGGGTAATTACTCCCGAAATGTCGAGTCCTGAAAGAAGCATCATTTCCATCTGATACCAGGTTTCATACATCTCGCGACCGTATATGCCTTTAAGTGTTAATCCTTTGAAAATCAATTTACTCCAGTTAATTTGAGTGGAATTTGGAAGCAATCCGAGCAAGCTGATTTTCCCACCATTGTACATGTTGTTCACCATATCGTTGAAGGCAGCCGGCGATCCGCTGCATTCGAGTCCAACATCGAAGCCTCCTACCATATGCAACGTTTCCATTTGGGTTTTAAGGTTGTCTTTTGTAGGGTCGATTACCAGGGTAGCACCCATTTTTTCGGCCAATTTCCGGCGGTACGGACTAAGGTCGGTACCCACCACGTTGCGTGCCCCTGCAAATTTACAGATGGCGGTAGCCATTGCTCCAATGGGCCCGCCAATACCGGTTATTAGTACGTCCTCGCCCAGAAGCGGGAAGGATAATGCTGTATGGGTGGCATTGCCCAGTGGGTCCATAATCGAAACAATTTCATCGGGAATCCGCTTATCGATGTGGAGCACATTTTTGGCAGGAACTGCAAGATATTCGGCAAAACCGCCGTCGCGGCTTACGCCTATGCCAACGGTATTGTCGCAAATATGTTGGCGTCCGCGTCTGCAGTTTCTGCAATATCCGCATGCAATATGACCTTCAACGGTTACCCTTTCACCAATATTTACACCTTGTACCTCTTCGCCGATTTCTACCACATGGCCCATATATTCATGACCAATAATCACCGGTGTTTTAATCGCCTGCTGTGCCCATTCGTCCCACTTGTAGATATGCAGATCGGTTCCACATATGGCCGATTTGCCTATTTTTATTAATACATCGTTGGGGCCAACTACGGGCATAGCGACTTCCTCCATCCAGATGCCTTTTTCGGGTTTGCGCTTAACCAATGCTTTCATGTGACTTTTTGATCAATTATACATTATACACTACCTGAACTTTATCCAAACCTTAGCGCCCGCATACGGAAACCAGCATCAGGAGCCATAACTTTTTCCAACTGCTGAAGCCGAAGGGGCAAATTACCAAAAAGCTGCCAGTTCCCTTTTGCGATGCAACCTCCGGTAAGTTGGTTATTTAATACCCTGACGAAGGCAGGTTTTGGTCCATTTTTTCTTAACGAAATCCGGGAATAAGTCTGCTTAATAACCAACGAAAAGTAAGAAGATAATTGGAAACGATTGCACACTTTTATCATATAAATGAGGGCTGGTTTCGTTGTAGTAAAAGGGCTTTGGGCATTTAAACCGGGATCTCGATTTTTAATTATTGGTTTTGATCCGTTCCAATGGCTGCGATAAACCTCACCGGGTACCATGAAGCCAAAAAACCAATCAGTGATACCGCACCGAATATCATTAGAAGATCGCTTGCTACAATTTTAACGGGGTAGGCCGATACTACAAAAGATCCGCTTCCGGGCAGTGTAATCCAGCCAAACTGTATCTGAAGCAAACTTATGGTAACACCCGCTGCGACACCGATAACTATGCCCACCAGCGAAATAAGCCATCCTTCTATTAAAAATATCGTATGAATGAGCTGTGAGTTGGCGCCCATACTGCGCAGAATGGCGATATCGCTCTTTTTATCAATGATAAGCATCGACAAACTTCCCAAAATGTTAAACGAGGCGACCATCAGAATAAATATTAAAATCAGGTAGGTAGCCCATTTTTCCGATTTCATGGTTTTATACAACATATCGTGTTGCTGATACTTATTTTTAACTTCGTAGGCATCCCCAAGTTCTTGCTGCAACATTTTCTGAACCTTTTGCACTTTTGCCGATGCGTGAATCTTGAGTTCAATGGCACTCACCTCGTTTCCTGTGTCGAACAGCCGCGAGGCAAACGCAAGCGGAACCAATACCAACTGGGCATCTACCTCTTCGAGCAGAGCAAATATCCCTGAAGCATAAATATAATCATGGTTGAGTCCGCCTCCGGGGGTCAATGCAGGTCGCCCTCCCGGTTTAGGGACATAAATGTGGATCGGGGAGGAGAGGTCGTATCCGATACCAAGCTGTGCCGCGACGCCTTGTCCGGGTACGGCATAAAACACCCCCCGGTCGTTTAACATAAAATCGCCAAACAACATTAGATCATTGATGCCGGTAACTTCGGCAAACTGGGGCGGAACTCCTTTTACGGTCGCGATAAACTGGCGTTCGCCATATTTCAGCAAGGCATTCTCTTCTATTACTTCAGAGAAGGCGAATATGTTGTTGTTTGAAAGCAGCGCATTGGTAACTGTTTGAGGATCAAAACGTTTTCCTTCGGATGATGTGATTTTTAGATCTGGATCGAGCTCACTGAGATAGGATTCGATAAGGTGGTTAAATCCGTTAAAAACCGACATTACCACCACGAGGGCAAATGTTCCGGTGGCTACCCCCAGAGCCGATATGGCCGATATAAGGTTAATAATGTTCTGTTTCTTTTTAGAAATCAGATACCTGCGGGCTATAAACAGTGGCAGATTCAAGGTGGAAACTAACTTTTAAGCAACTGGTCAATTTTGTCGATATAGTCGAGGCTGTCGTCGATAAAGAACTCCAATTCGGGCACAATTCGAATCTGTTTTGAGACCTTATTGCCAATGATTCCGCGAATGGGTTTGTACAATCCACGTACTTTCTCAAGCACCTCGGTGGCTTTGTCGGTAGGGTATACGCTCAGGTAGCATCTGGCAAGTGAGAGGTCGGCGGTAATCCTTACGGTGGTAACACTTAGCAACACCCCTGAAAATGCTGAACGGAATTCTTTGAGAAAGACTTCGGCTAGTTCTTTCTGAATGAGACGCGATACTTTATTTTGACGGGTTGTAAAATTTTCCATGTAGATTTTTTTGTTGCAAGGCGTCCTTGATCACAATGAGATGGCAGGAGACCTTACGAATCGATAATTTATGAAAACAAAAGTACGTTTTTTAATGCAATACAAGACAGAAATTAACCGCCAAACTCTTGATAACTTGTTGATAAGTTGTCGTTAATGGCCAGCACAAACGCCCCATTCGTTTTTTATTAATCATTAATTTTAGTGACACTTTCGAAACACATAATTTAACTTTTTGTCATCAGAAATGCCACTACACATCGTGCTGCATAACAATCAGTTAACATTTTGTCAGAAAATATTTAGGATTAGATAATGTTAAAATAATTTAAATCATACTTCTAAAAACTACATTTGCAACCAAATTCTAAAATGGGAAATTCTATGAACAAACAAGTAAGAAAGCTATCAGCGATGATTGTAATGCTGCTGTTTAGTATCACAACGGCATTCTCTCAGGTAACGACTTCGGGGTTATCCGGAAGTGTTAATTCGCAAGGCAATGAGCTTCTGCCAGGAGCAACCGTTGTTGCAGTCCACCTTCCATCGGGCACTCAGTACGGCACTATTACCAACAGTGAAGGCAGGTTCAATATTCAGGGTATGCGCCCAGGCGGACCTTATAAGGTTGATGTTTCATTTATTGGTTTCTCAACCAACTCCTACACGGATATCAACCTAAACCTGGGTGAGTTATATGTACTCGATGCTAAACTTCAGGAAAGTACTGTTGACGTTGACGAAGTGATTATTATTGGAAGCCGTGCCGGAGTTTTTAACTCTGAACGCAATGGTGCTTCGGTAAACATTAATAACCGACAGATCAATGCTATGCCTACTATTTCTCGTAGCATCAACGACATCACCCGGCTTACACCACAGGCCAATGGAAACACCATCGGAGGTGGAAACTATCGTCAAAATTACATTACGGTTGATGGTGCTCAGTTCAACAATGCGTTTGGTATTGGTACCAACCTTCCTGGAAATGGTGCTCCCATTTCGCTTGATGCTCTCGATCAGATTTCTGTAAATATTACTCCGTTCGATGTTCGTCAGAGCGGTTTTATTGGAGCTTCTGTAAACGCAGTTACCCGTTCCGGAGGTAATGAATTTACCGGTTCGGTGTATACATACATGCAGAACGAAAAATACAAGGGCAATAAGGTAGGCGAGAATACCTTCGACAGGAATCCTTCCAGCTACGAAATGTATGGCGTAAGGCTTGGTGGCCCTATCATTGAAAACAAGCTATTCTTTTTCTTGAGCTTAGAAACCGAAAACAGCATGGTTCCCGGTCCTTCAAGGGTAGCATCAACACCATCGAAACCGGCAGATTACGCCAACAATATTGCGCGTCCTTCTGAATCTGAACTTGAGATGATCAGCAAATATCTCCTCGACACGTATGGTTATGAGACTGGCCCTTATCAGGGTTATTCTTTCGAAAGCCCGGGACGCAAATTATTGGGTCGTATCGACTGGAACATCAATCAAAACCATCGATTCAATATTCGATACAGTTATATGATGAGCAAGGATCCGTCGAATCCAAGTACTTCATTTTCTCCCTTCTCCTCTCTCTATACCGGAACTCGCCAGGCTATGGACGCCATGTGGTTTAAGAACAGTGGTTATTTCCAGGAAAGAAACTTCAGCTCGGTTGCTTCTGAGTTAAACTCCAGCCTGGCTGGCGGTAAATTTGCCAATAAATTGAGGTTTACCTATTCTTTCCAGGATGAGCCAAGAACTACCGGTGGCAAAACTTTCCCGTTTGTTGATATTCTGAAAGACAACAGGGTTTTTACCTCATTCGGAACAGAACTTTTTTCATATGGAAACCTTCGTGAGGTTAAAACCATTACGATTAGCGATGATATCTCCTGGACAGCCGGTAAAAACAGTTTTACAGCAGGTATACAGTATGAGCACAATGAAACCAAAAACGGATTTATGCGTTTTGGATCAAGCTTTTATGTGTTTGATTCATGGGATGCATTTGTGAATGGTGGTTTGCCACGCAACTATGGTATCACGTTCTCCAATACTCCAGGCTATGCACAGGCATTCCCAAGATTCAACTTTGGACAATACACTGCCTATATTCAGGATGAAATCTCTTTCAGTAATCGTTTGAAAGCTACTGCCGGATTCAGGGTTGATTTGCCAACTTACAGTCAGCCGGTTGATGGTCATCCTATTGTAGCAGGGTTAACGTTCGGTGACAAGAAATATGATACCGCAACCCTGCCAAAATCCAGATTATTGTTGGCTCCCCGCCTTGGATTCAATTACGATATCAACGGCGATCGTTCACTTGTATTGCGCGGTGGATCGGGTGTATTTAGTGGTCGCATCCCGTTTGTATGGATTGTTGGACAGGTCGGTGATGCAGGTATGATCCAAACCACTCAGACCTATTCAGGAGCCAATGTTCCGGGTCCGTTTAAACCAGAAATTGACGCGTACTATCCTGCTTCTCAACCTGCAGTTGGCACCATTGTCCCCGGTACTTTTACCATTATCGACAACGACTTCAAACTGCCACAATCATGGAAAAGCAGTCTTGCTCTCGATGCAACCCTTCCGGGCAACATCAGGGGTACTCTTGAGGGAATTTACAACAAAGATTTCAATACTGCATTCTTTGTTAACAGGGGTCTGAAAGGCGAAGCCGCAATGAATGTTGCAGGCTATCCAGATACACGTACCATATATCCTTCTGCCAACGCTGCAAAATATTATCAGCTGCAATCCGGTGGTTTAATTACTACGAATGGAACCGGCACAGGTGTTTCTCCTATTGTGCTTGAAAACCAAAAGGGAGGTCATTATTACTCACTGACCGCCAAACTTGAAAAGGAATTTGATCGCAATTTCTCTGCCATGGTTGCCTATACCAGAAGCGAAGCCAAAAACCTTGTTGACGGAGCCGGAGACCAGGCTGCCTCTGCCTGGAATGGTAATGCCAATGTTAATGGAGCCAATAGTCCCGAGCTTAGCTATGCTAGCTATGTTATTCCCCATAAAGTTATTGGGTCACTTACTTATCGTGTTGACTATCTGAAATCGATGGGAACCGCTATTTCTCTATTCTATGACGGAGGAAATCAAGGACGTTATTCTTATGTATACTCTGCCAACATCGTTCGTGACGGAGCAGGTTCAAACAACCTGATCTATGTACCTAAAGATCCGTCTGAAATTGTTTTCGTAAATCAGACAGTTAACGGTGTAGTTTGGACTGCTGCTGAACAAAGCGCATCCTTTTTTGCCTACATCGAACAGGATAAGTACCTCAAAACCCGTAAAGGTCAGTACGCAGAGCGTAATGGCGCAATGCTGCCTTGGACCAATCGCTTTGACGTAAAATTACTCCAGGACTTCTACATCAATGTTGGCGGAAAACGCAACACTATTCAGCTTAGCCTCGACATTTTGAATGCTGCCAACCTCGTGAATAGTGATTGGGGTAAAGCCTATCTCTGGAATCAGAACAACATCCTTACTCCAACCAACCAAAACAACGTAGTTGCCGGTGGCAGTGTTAAACCAACCTACCGACTAAATCCATATAACAACCAGATGCTCAAGGAAACCTTCCGCGACAATATCGGTTATGGATCTACCTACTCAATGCAGTTTGGTATTCGATACATTTTTAATTAATCAATTCTTACTACAGAAAAAGGAGCCTTCGGGCTCCTTTTTTTTTGCTGATAATTTGTAAATCTTCAAACCAGCAAGTGGATTGTAGCCCCAATCAGACTGATTTTTAAATTAATTTTTAAAATAAAATGTACTATGCATAACAATGTACTATAAAAATGATTTATATTTGCATAGCATACTACAGGTTAAAAGATGGTATTCGTTTTTAAAAAGTTCCTTGTTTGTAACCAAAAGGTTGCTGTTGCGTCAAATTATCAAAAATGGGCTTACCGGTGCGGGGAATTCGTCTCTTTTACCGGCTGCCACCAAATAAATCCTCAATATGAAAATTGAAAACACCAAAGCGCAAATGCGGAAAGGCGTACTGGAGTATTGTATTTTACTCGTACTCGACGGTAAGCCCCTTTACGCAAGCGACATCATCCAAAAACTAAAAGAGGGAAAGATGATCGTTGTGGAGGGAACCCTTTATCCGCTGCTAACCCGTCTCAAAAACGATGGTTTGCTGACCTACCGGTGGGAGGAATCGACGCAGGGTCCCCCGCGGAAATACTATGAACTCACTGCCCAGGGGCGTGAATTTTTGACCGAGCTCGAAACCTC
>DIUI01000132.1 GCA_002428215.1 Prolixibacteraceae bacterium UBA6162 | reverse complement strand
TTCAAAAGAAGCTTTGGATCACACAATCTGGAAGCTCTTGCTGCCCACGAAAGCAACAGCTGGGAGCGGAAAATCCAGAACACCAGCAAATCCAAAATGGTACATCCCGATATCGACGACCTGAACAACTTTATCATTGTGCCTGCTCCCCCTTCAGGATATACCGACCAGGTAAGGCTTGAAAGTTATTTCGGACAGGTGAACTACAATTTCGACAACAAATATTTCCTGTCAAGTTCGATTCGTCGCGATGGAACCTCCAGGTTTATCGGTGATAACAAATGGGATACATTTGGTTCGCTTGGATTTTCATGGGTTGTTACCAATGAAAACTTCATGCAGGGTTTGACCTTTGTAGACTTCTTAAAGTATAAAATCAGCTATGGTGTAATTGGTGAACAATCGGGTGTAGGTTTCTATCCCGGATTTAACACATTCAGCATTGCCAACCTCAACGACAGAATCTCTATTTCTCCCCGTGATATTGGTAACCCTGATTTGACCTGGGAAACTTCAAAAATGTTCCAGACTGGTCTTGAATTTGGAGTAGGAAAATATGTGACCGGTACCGTTGATTACTACATCAAAAATACCGACAACCTCGTATTCGAGCGTCGTGTAGGTCCTTCTGTAGGTTATGCACTTATGACCGTTAACGACGGTTTGCTCCGTAACAGCGGGGTTGAAGTTGATCTTGCTGCACAGATTGTAAACAAAAGAAATTTCGGCTTTGATGTTTCAATCAACGGCGAATTTCTTAAAAACGAGTTGATGACCATGCCTATTGACCCTTCAACCAATGAGCCCAAAATTTTGGATATCGCCGGTCTGTTTGGTCGTGCCCAGGGTCGCTCGCTTTTCGATTTCTACATGAGAGAGTGGGCAGGTGTTGATCCGGCCGACGGTAGAGCGATGTGGTACATTCATTACCACGATGCCAACGGCAACGGTGTAATGGATGCCGGTGAATCAATTGCTTCTCTTTTCGAATATCTGAGTGAAAATCCAGACAACAAAATTGATGTAACCACTACTAAGACCTATGCGAGTGCTACTCAGAAATACCTCGACAAATCGCCTATTCCTGTGGTTCGCGGAGGTTTCAGACTGAATGCCCGCATTTGGAATTTCGATCTCTCTTCGCAATTTGTTTATAGCCTTGGCGGATATGCTTACGATGGAGCTTATGCCCGTTTGATGAGCAACGATCCCGTGGGTAATAATAACTGGCATACCGATATCTTCGACAGATGGCAAAAACCGGGTGATATTACAAACGTTCCCCGCTTATCTGACAACTTCGATACCAACGTATCAAGTGCTTCTTCACGCTTCCTCACCAGAGCAGATTTCTTGACATTAAACAACTTACGAATCGGATTTAATGTTCCCAGAAGTTTAGTGAGCAAAATTGGCGTTGGTTCACTCAGTATATTTGGAGCAGGCGACAACCTCTTCCTGCTGAGTTCACGGGATGGATTTAATCCTTCGACCAATGAGGCAGGAACCTCAGATATGTACAGGTATTCTCCTTTGAGCACCTATACTTTTGGATTAAGGGTTACTTTCTAATTTGAGTAAAAAAATGGTAAAATTATTCGTTATGAAAAAAACATATCTTATTTCTCTGCTGGCCTTAATGCTGATTGTAGCTTCGGGCTGTAAGGAGGACTTCCTGGAAGTAAGGCCCACGCAATTCCTTACCGAGGATCAGGTAGCTGAGGCTGCTTCAAAAAACCCTGATGTAATCGCAGGTAGTATGTCTGGAATTTACACGCTGATGTTCCAGACAGGAACTGGTGGCACCACCGGTCACGACGACTTCGGTCAAAAAGGATTCGACATTATGGGTGATTTTCTCTCCGGAGACCTTGCACTGTCGGTATCTACCTATGGATGGTACAGAACACTTACCCAATTTACGGTAACCCCTGACTTTACCAACACCGGAAACTACATTGCATGGCGCTATTATTACCGGTTGATCCGTTCTGCCAACTCTGTAATTGCCGCGCTTGGCGGAAACGATGCCGTTCCCGAACTTGCAGCCAATAAATACATTATGGGTCAGGCCAAAGCCATGCGTGCCCATTCCTATTTCTATTTGGCACAATATTATTCCAAGTCGTACAATCCAACTGAAGAAATTCTTCCAATATACGATGATCCAGCAACTCCCAATCAGCCTAAAAGCACCACTCAGCAAGTATACGCCCTTATTGTCAAAGACTTAAATGATGCCATTTCACTTTTAGATGGTTTCCAGCGCGTAGCCAAGACTGAAGTGAATAAATCTGTGGCTCAGGGAATTCTTGCCTATGTTTACGCAACAATGGGGGGCAACGAAAACCTCACGCTCGCAAAAAATCTTACGGCTCAAGTAATAGCAACTGGTGGCTATACTATTACCCCTCTAGGTGCAGTTACTTTTGCGGGTAATGCTGCTGTAGGCGGTTTCAACGATGTAAGTTCACCATCGTGGATGTGGGGTGTAGATCTTACTACCGACAATGGTTTGAACCTGATCTCATGGTGGGGTCAAATGGACAAATTTACTTACAGCTACCAGTGGGCAGGCGACCGCAAAGCTATTGATGCCGGTTTGTATGCAGCCATTCCAGCCGACGATATCCGTAAAGGGCAGTTCGAGGTTGGAGGAGCTTATAATCTGGTTGCTTCCAATAAATTCTATCCTCCGGTAAGAACTATCGCTGCACAGCGTTTTATTACAACCGACTATGTGTATATGCGTATTGAAGAGATGTATTTGTTGCATGCAGAAGCAGCTGCCAAAAGCGGTGATGAAACTGCTGCAAAAAACGCACTCAAAACCTTCCTTGCACAGCGTGTCCCTAATACAAGCTATGTTGACGGACTGAGTGGCCAGGCACTTCAGGCAGAAATCTATAAGCAGACCCGAATTGAATTTTTCGGCGAAGGCAAAAGCTATCTTGCTATGAAGCGCAACAAAGCTACCATTACCAGAGGTAGCAACCACCTCTCGTTCGTAGGTACACCTGTTGCATACGATGATGCAAGGCTTACCTTCTCTATTCCGCAAGCTGAGATTCAGAACAACCCATTCATCAATTAAATTATGACTATGAAAAGAATAACCTTTTTGCTGCTCCTTCTGGTGCCAATCTTTGTATTTACCAGCTGCGAAGATGACATTAAAGGTACCGAAGACCTAAACTATATCACCTTCGAGGCGGCAACCATGAACATGGGAGTTCCCATTGGTGGCTCAGCCGATCGTGAAATCAAACTCTATACTACTCAGGTTACTTCGGCCGACCGCAGTTTCAACATCAACGTTGTATCTGCATCTACCACTGCTACAGCAGGCTCTTATACAGTACCCGCTACGGTAACTGTTCCCGCCAACTCCAATGTTGGGATTCTCACCATTGGCCTATCTGATGTAAATATTGGTACAGCCGGCAAAAGAATCGTTCTGGAAATTGGTTCTGAGGAAGGACTCTTCAAGGGCGCTGCGATCACATTAAATATCGCTCAGATTTGCACCCAAAATGAAGTAACCCTTGCCATCTTATTCGACGGTTATGCAAGTGAAACAACCTGGGTTCTGAAAAACAGTGCTGGTGCAACTGTAGCTACCGGTGGTGGATACAGCGATGGCTTAGCCAGTTTCAATACTAAATTCTGTTTGCCTAACGGTACCTATACCTTCACCATTTACGATTCCTATGGCGATGGATTGTCATGGCCAAACAATGGAAGTGCCACTCTTACCAAAGGCACCACTCAGTTGGGTCGTATCGTAGGTGATTTTGGTGCTGAAGCTTCGGTTACCTTTACAGTGACAATGTAAATATCACAATCTGAATATTTTTAAAAAGAGGCTGCCTTAAATAGGCAGCCTCTTTTTTATTGCAGTAAAGCAGGGTGCAACTTCACCAAAACTAAAAGGTTGCTTGTATGAAATATCCCAAATTGGAAGGTGTGCAAAATATGATATTCACCCACAGAAGTTATCGGTGACATAGCCCGGGAATCTATGGAAAAGCGAGTTAATCCTACCTGGCAGACTTTATAGTTAGCTACCTGCTGGAGGATATACAAAATTCCAAAGAATAGGGTTGGCCTGAATCTATCGCAGACAAAAATAACGATGGTTAGAACTGATGACCTTGGGATTATAACGACTTATGACAGAGGAAACCAAAACAGGGGTGACTGGACTCGAACCAGCGGCCTCGTTTCCGCTGAAACAGCGGAACACGCTGCCAGGGGACTAAATGTTACTCAAAAATACCTTGACCGATAGGACGATAAATAAAAAAGGATCAAATTGCTGCTCTGCAAATCGATCCCAATATTGTCGGGGTGACTGGACTCGAACCAGCGGCCTCGTTTCCGCTGAAACAGCGGAATACGCTGCCAGGGCACTAAATGTTACTCAAAAATACCTTGACCGATAGGACGATAAATAAAAAAGGATCAAAGTGCTGCTCTGCAAATCGATCCCAATAATGTCGGGGTGACTGGACTCGAACCAGCGGCCTCGTTTCCGCTGAAACAGCGGAATAATTGTCACATGGAAAATACCATAACCGAAAGCCCTATAAATAAAAAAGGATCAAAGTGCTGCTCTGCAAATCGATCCCAATAATGTCGGGGTGACTGTGTAATCTTCGCTGGCGTTGCTCCCCTTCTTGACAGAAGCTGCAGCTGGAATTCAATAATCCAATACACAATTACATCAATATCAAGGTGTTAACTTTTTAACATACTAAAAGATAACCCACATTTCGTATTTTTACGTTTAAAAGAGGTGCTTACTTAAGAAAATTATTTAACCTCAGATTTATATTCATGTTCAGAAAGTTTAGACAAGGATTTCATTACTTCAACTATTAGAACACATAAATCTTCATTAACCATTTCTATTTCGTTTTTACCAATTTAATTTTATTTCTAGCGTATTCACCCCTATGTTATAAGCATAAACAGCTGCAGGAACATACGTTAGGTCTATTCCTTCAATGGTTTTATAGTCTAAAATATCAATCGTTGTCACCAGACTTGCTTTAAAATTGTTTTGTTTACAGAAATAGATTAAGC
>DIUI01000022.1 GCA_002428215.1 Prolixibacteraceae bacterium UBA6162 | reverse complement strand
ATTGTCCTTCTTCAAGGAATTTTGTACATTGCACTCAAATCGCTCCCATGGGTTGCAATATTACCAAAAACGACATTTTTATTGAAAGCTGGGAACAGCTATCGAACGAGATTTATTACGACAGCTGGAAGCCAGAGATGAGTCGATACCGCAGTAATTATGCCTTCCGCGGATTATCGGATTCCACGTATGAATTAAAAAACAGCTTCCTTCGGAACAGCGGAAACCATCCTGAATTTGAATATCATCTTTTGCGAAATTTTCGCAAATATGCCCGTACTTCGGAACCCAATCAAACCGCTACGCAATGGAGATCTTTGGTATTGGCTCAGCACCACGGACTGGCGACACGATTAATGGACTGGACATATTCTCCGTTTGTGGCCATGCATTTCGCTACAGCAAACACCGACAAGTTTGACATTGACGGGGCAATATGGCAAGTCGATTTTGTCAAATTAAACCAGCTTTCACCAGAGCCGCTTCTCTCGATTTTACACAATGAGAAATGCAATGCATTTACTCTGGAGATGCTGGAGGAACATTTTACTTCGCTTTCAAAATTCGATGATGCCATTGGGCCGGGACATGCCATTTTTTTTGAACCCCCTTCGCTCGACGATAGGATTGTCAATCAGTTCGCCCTCTTTTCGGTAATGACATCCCCAATAACAATATTCGACAACTGGCTGCTTGATCACCCTGACCTATATCGCAGGCTCATCATTCCCAAGCAATTAAAATGGGAAATCAGGGACAAACTTGACCAGGCCAATATAACAGAGAGGGTTTTGTTCCCGGGACTCGACGGGCTTGCTCACTGGCTTAAACGGCACTATCAGCCCCGGACATTCTGAGCCAACCCCGAAAAGCAATCTGTTACGTGTTGAATGGTTTAAGCAGTAAATTATTCTTGCTCAGCTATTAACATATAAGTAACATACAGTAAAATATAAGATTAGTATGGAAAAATCTCTATTACTTTGTAGCTGATAATCAAACGATCTTATTTCGATCGATGATTTTTAAAACGGATTTAACACAATTATGAGCATTAAAAAACAATTTCTGAAAACTAAGCCTGAATGCAAAGTAAGCTTCAAGCTGCCTGCTGAATTGGCCGCAGGCGCTATGAAAGCCGCCATCGTAGGCGACTTTAACAACTGGAATGAAAGTGCAGATGAGATGAACCAACTTAAAGATGGCTCTTTCTCTGCCACCATGAATCTTGAAACCGGTCGCAATTACCAGTTCAGGTATTTGCTCGACGGTAACCATTGGGTTAACGACAATGATGCCGATGGCTATCAGCCCAGCGGATTTGGCGATGCCCAAAATTCAGTTATCGAACTCTAATCTCTGCAAAGTTTATAAAAAGCCATTCAGCTTTAATTAGGAAAGTTGAATGGCTTTTTTTTGGGTGGCAAAATTCAATAGTTCGCTTTAAATCGGTATTCGCCGGCCTGTGCCAGAATATTGCCATTGTTATCGACCGATAAACCTTTAATACCGCCATCAGCAACTTTGCGATTACCCTCCATTACAGATGCAATGTCGGTTAAGTGGTTTAATTTTATCAGCGCTGTAGTATTGGGAGGTACGGTCAATTGCATCTTAAACTCCTTGTCGTTGTTCTCCCAATGCACTACAATTCCGCCATAATTGGTTTCGTAACGGGCTTTTACCCATTTTAAATCCTCTACCGGACGCGGCTCAATAATTGTACGTTTGAATCCCGGCTGCTCCTCACAAATGTTAATTCCGGCGAGGGTATTCCACATCCATTCACCTACACAACCAAGGGCAAAATGGTTTCTCGAATTCATGCCTTCAGGCCTTTCGGTATCTGAGTTCCAGAGCTCCCAAATAGAGGTGGCACCCTTTTCTACCATATATCCCCAGGAGGGATAGGTACGCTGGTTAATCATCTGATAAGCAAGGTCGTGGCGTCCATGGCGGGTAAGCATAGGCAAAATATAGCCTGTACCTAAAAATCCGGTGGTGGGATGTACATCTTTTGCCTTAACATTATCGACCAGGTTTTGCACAACCTGAGCTACGGTCTCTTCGGGCGTTAAATGGAAGGCAAGCGGCAATAAGCTGGCGGTTTGAGTACCGCCAGGATAGTTAAGTTGCTGAGTGTCCCAATAGCGGGCATGATAAGCCTTGGCTATCTCTGTTGCCAGTTCATCGTAATAAGCCGCATCGGCTAATCGTTCTGTTATGGCTGCCATTTTAGACAACAATCGTGCGGTGTAAGCAAAATATGCCGTTCCAATGGGTCCCGATGGAGTGGGTTCCACCGCTATCCAGTCGCCATACCCATGCCAGCCATTGCCTGCCTCATCCCACACATAGATGAGATCGTTGCTTTTTCCATGCATGTAATCGACCCAACGTTTCATCTGATCGTAATTTTCATCGATTATGCGCCGATTGCCATAATACCGGTAAGTTTCCCAGGGAATTATCACGCAGGCATCACCCCAACCAGGTTTTGATGGACCCCCAACCACAACTGCTGGACTAACATCGTGAACCCAGCCCGTTTCGTGCTGACCATCGAAGATGTCAAACATCCATTTGGTCCAATAGCGGTCGAGGTGCATATTAAAGTTGGCAGTAGGCGCAAATATCTGTGCATCACCCATCCAACCAAGTCGCTCATCGCGCTGGGGACAATCGGTAGGCACGGTGAAAAAGTTGCCCCGCTGACCCCATATCACATTGGTGTTGATTTGGTTTATCAGCTGATTGGAGGTTTCCAGTTGTCCGATAAAACGTTCGTCGGTATGAATAACCTTGCCTATTAAGTCGTTTTGCTCCGGGCGTTCCTTTAAACCCGAAACCTGTACATATCTAAATCCATGGTAAGTAAATTTTGGCTCCCATACCATAGGCTCTCCATTGCTTATGATGTAGTCTGTTGCTCTTGCGCTGCGCAGATTTTCCTGTGCAACAGTTCCGTTGTCGTGTAGGAGTTCTGCAAACCTTAACACAATGGTATCGCCTTTAGGGGCTTGAAATATGAATTGTGGCCATCCCACCATATTTTGACCAAGGTCATAAACAAATTCTCCCGACACAGGCTCTGACAACCGCTGAGCGGTTAGCTGCATTTGCTCGCGAAGAGCAGGAAACCGAGGACCCACCACCAGTCCATCGTATGCCGAGGGTTCAACCGAATCCCATTCAGTGTCGTCGAAACCCGGAACATCCCATCCTTCAATTTCGAGGTTTGCATCGTAGATTTCTCCGTGGTAAATATGATCGTAAACAATCGGAGAGTTATGCCATTTCCAGGACAAATCGGTGGGAACAATCTGTATTGAACCATTGGGATATTCCACTTCGAGCTGTGCAAAAAGTTTCAAAGGACCTTCGGCATATTTGGAACCCTCGTTCCAGCCCAGTCCTCCCGACCACCACATACTGCCCAAAACAGCTCCCAAAACATTGGAGCCTTCGCGCAGCAAAGGTTCAACATCATAAACCTGGTACTCAATTCTTTTGTTAAAATCAGTCCAACCTGGCGTAAGCAAGTCGTTTCCAACCCGCGCTCCATTCACATAGAATACGTAATTTCCAAGTCCGGTTACATAGAGACGGGCCTTTACAGGCCGCTCATCAATCAAGTCCAACGCTTTACGCATATACACCGACCGCGCAGGCAGTTCCATCGATCGGGCAATCCACTGTGCCTGCCAGTCGTCGGACGACAATTTACCCATTTCCCAAGATGCCGGCTCGCTCCATATGCTAACCTGTTCGTCGGCATCCCAGATCCGGACTTTCCAATAGCATCGTTCACCCGACCGAAGGGTGCGCCCGCCGTATGGAATATGCACCGATTCACTGGAGTTAATCACCCCACTATCCCACATATCACCCTGATCCTGATCCAGAAGTTGGCGACTGCTGGCTACCAAAACATGAAAGGCTGTCTGCTTCGCACCCCTACGGGTGTCATTCAGCTTCCATTGCAGAAGTGGAGCCGGCCGGTCGATCCCCATTGGATTCACCTGCGATTCGGTTTGAAGGTCGAAAACCTCTGCAGGCGACTTCGAAAAATTGCATGAAGCAATTATCCCCAAAATCACGAATAGCGTCATTAGATGTAAAATCGATCTTTTTTTCATCCTTAGTATGGTTTAAATTAATTTTAAATCGGTTCCAAAGCAGAAAATGGTTTCTATTGCCCGGTCTGCACTGTCAGCAGAACTTATGACTTAGGCGATGTTTCAATGGGATCCCAGACTTTAAACTTTATATCCCGATAGAAATCAGAAGTTTTTCGAGCCATTGTAGACTGAATAGATATCATTTTTATTTTGTCGATTCATTCTTCGACCCACTTCGTTTACCCAGCCAAAACCAGGCGGTACCAAACCATAGTACAATGCCTATGCCCATGAGCATATTTTGTTGAGAGGGCAGCATTAATCCCTTAAAATTCAATATGGGGGGTACAATGGTTAGTAAAAGTCCCAAAAAAGAGAAAATGTAGAGCAAATAACGCATGGTAAAAGATGTAAGATAGTATTCGACCAAAAGCGGAGTTTAATCTCAGATTATAAGAGAACGTCGTTAAAGATTCCGGTATAGAAGAACCAAAGCTCCTTTCTTATGAAAGATTCAAGGGTCGTTGAAACAGTTTACTGAGTAAAACAAAGAGCACCACGGAAAGCAACCATACCGGCAAGTGAAGGAAAAATAGCTCCAACCCAAATACTAAATTG
Source organism: Prolixibacteraceae bacterium UBA6162 (assembly GCA_002428215.1). Next base: position 3,899 of record DIUI01000022.1, on the reverse strand, counting down.
GCCACCAGTGCCAATCCCAACAATAGGAACCAGGTTAAAGCCGCGGCCCAATTAAAGTGAATGCCTGCTTTTTCGGCATAAAAATCGTGAAGTTTCCATTTGCGCATTAAATAATAATCGGCAAAAATCACCCCTCCCATGGGCAACAATACCAATCCGTAGAGCGCTACAAAATCGAGTAGTCGCATAACAAGCGCCGGAAATAAGGCAGCCACCGTTGTGAACATACCCGCCAGAAGGGTAACTTTCCAACGACTCCAACCGGGCGATGCTACTTGCAGGGCAAGTCCGGCACGGTAAAGCGTTGGATTTGCGGTAGTCCAGCCAGCAATGATTACACATACAGCACCTGCTATACCAACAGCCTGATAGGCTACTTCACCGGGAGCATCACTGGTTGCAGCTGCATATAAAATGCCTGAAGCAATCCAGGCAGTATAATGCCCTAAAAACATCCCCACTGCCGACGCAAAACCATACTGCCACTTGCGCGCATAACGAAAAATAGACAAGTCGCTCATTCCTAAATGCATAGCTGCATTGGCAAACCATGTAAACAAAATTACATGCCAGATGGTAAATTTCGACTGGCCGGCCAGTGGCTCGCCTGTCCACACTTTCGTTTGAGCAATCTCCCAAAAGTTACCCATATCGCTGTTTACACCCAGTTTAGGCAATGAGGCGATAGCAGCACCAACAAAAATGAGAAACATCCATGGCGCGGCCACTTTCGAGAACCTTGCAAGGCGTTCAAAACCAAGAATTGCAAACAGGGTAATGATTGCACCCACAGCAAATACCGTAATTATCCAACCTGCACCAGTGGGATACATATCGGTAAGCGTTGGCATCTGAACGTTAAACGGAATGCCTACTGCCGTTGCAGATACAGCCACCATTGCTCCAGCCAGAAAGCAAAACATCAGTGCATTGACGATGTTGTAAATAAATACCAGTACAGAACCGGATATCTTCTTTAGCTGCCAGTATAGCGAAAGCCTTAAGTTAACAGCTATTGGAGCTGTGATAAAAGCCCAGCTAAGCACGGCAAGGATATTGCCAATTAGTCCCCCAACAAACATATCGGTAACAGAAACACCTTTGGCAACAAAGAGCATCCCTATTACAAACTCTGTTCCTGCAACATGTTCGCCGGCATAACTGCCAAGAAAGTTGCCAATACCCTGAAGAGAATTCTTGTTTACCGGTTCCCGATCGAATTCATAAAGATCGTCGAGTTTTTTTGCAATGGAACCAACACCCATAAGTTTTAGCAGTTATAGTTTTAGAAGCATTTAAAGATATGGAAATTGAACATACAACTACCTGAAGACTGAAAATTTTGACTAAAATTCGGGATAAGCTGCCGCCAATAAATCCTTAAAATATTTGACTATTGCCTAATGCATTAAAGACTACTTTTGTGGCAAAGCGCAGATGCAATCGAAATAGACTTAACTAGCATCTGTTAAATAATTCTATTACCAAAGGTATCTGCTATGATTGTCGATCTAACACACCCTATGAATTCCGGGATGCCGGTTTATCCTGGCAAATCACAACCTTCGTTTACACCCAATGCCAATATTGAGCAGCATGGCTATAGCGAACTCCACTTTTCTATCGACGGTCATACAGGGACCCACATCGACGCACCGGCACACATGATTGAGGGAGGCAAAACACTCGATCAGTTTCCGGCTGACAAATTCGTCGGGAGAGCCGCAATTATTGAAATTCCGTCAGGCACTGCTTCTATTACTGCCAGTTTTCTTCTTGCCCACACCCAATCAAAAAAGCTCGACTTTATAATTTTTTACTCCGGATGGACCGCAAAATGGGGATCTCAGGCTTATGTCGAAAACTTTCCTGTACTCGAAGAAGCTGCAGCCTCCCTCTTAACCCGGATGAACCTGAAGGGCATTGGTTTAGATATGATATCGGTTGATCCTGTGGTTACAGATAGTTATCCAATCCATCAAATTTTACTGAGCCATGAACTGGTGATTGTAGAAAATTTAAAAATACCGGTCAATATTATCAACCATACAGGAGAGTTTTATTGTCTGCCGCTCTCAGTGGAGCAGGCCGATGGTAGCCCCGTCAGGGCAATTTTCAGGATGGACTAAAACCTTCGTATAAATCCGGGCTAATCTTTAGGTACTTTCTCGTTGGGATATCTCTGGGCATATTCCTGCCAGAAGCTTTTTACCTCGCTTTTCATTTCGCGGTGTAAAAACAGAATCCCAAACAGGTTGGGGATAGTCATTAAGGCAATGGCAATACCAGAGAAAGTCCAAACTATGGTCGTGTCAGTAAAGGCAGCAACAAAAAATCCTGCCACATAGGCCAGTCGGTAATAGATTATACCCTTAACCCCAAAAAGAAAATTAACGGCCCTGTCTCCGTAATAGGACCATGAAATGGCAGTGGAAAAAGCAAACAGCAACAAACCAATGGCCACAATATAGCCACCATAAGCACCGAGCCAACTTCGTGTAAACGCAAGAGTTGTAAGAGGAGCGCTATGCATTAGGGATTTACCTGTAATGGACAATCCCTCCTGTGCGACCAACTTTCCGTTGTTAAAGCGAATCTCACCGTTGAAGGGTGAACCACGAAGCGATATCGATATATCCTCAGCTACCGAACGGGCATGCAACATGGTGGGAGCATTGTTTAAACGGCCGCCGATTGCCTGGAGGGTTCCGGTAAATAAGGGCAAACTACGATCTCCCTTGAGAAATTCAAACAGTTGGCTGGCCTCAGCTTCAACAGATTCATCATATACATTGGCCAGCATAAGAATATCGGCCGATTGGAACTGATTCTCATGTTTTTCGCTCCACACCCCCGATGAAAGCAATACCATTCCGGTAAGCATACAAATAATGATGGTGTCGATAAAAGGTTCGAGCAGGGCAACCAAACCCTCCGAAACCGGCTCATGGGCACGGGCTGCCGCATGAGCAATGGGCGCAGAACCCTGTCCCGCTTCGTTCGAAAAAAGACCACGGTTTACCCCGCGGTTAAAAGCGAAAGCCAGACTGGCTCCCAAAAATCCCCCGGTAGCAGCCGAACCGGTAAACACATCACTCACAATCGCAATAAATGAGGGTACAATGTTTTCATAGTTGTAAGCGATAACCAGCATAGCCCCCACAAAATAAATCAGTGCCATAATAGGTACCAGTCGTGAGGTAACCATCGCTATACGCTTAATTCCACCCAAAATCACTGCTCCAAGCAAAACCGACAATACAGCCCCTGTAACAATATGATTAATACCAAAGGTGGCAAACATAGAATTTGAAATACTATTAATCTGAGGCAAGCTACCGGTGCCAAAGGCGCTAATAATCGTAGCAATCGCGAATATTACTGCCAGCCAGCGCATTTTAAGCCGATTTTTCATGTAATACATTGGGCCACCAGCAACAGTTCCGTCGGCAGCAAATTCACGGTATTTGTGCGAAAGGGTCACCTCAACAAATTTGGTAGTCATACCCACCATAGCCGTTACAAGCATCCAAAAAAGGGCCGCCGGCCCTCCCAAGTGAACTGCAAGTGCTACGCCAGCAATATTGCCGGTTCCTACGGTACCCGAAAGGGCTGTAGTCAATGCCTGGAAATGCGATGTATCCCCTTTGTCACCCTCCTTGTCGAATTTACCGGACACTATCCTCAATGAGTGCTTCAAGTATCTGAACTGAGGAAACTTAAGATAAATGGTAAAAAAAACGCCGGTTCCTAAAAGAAGAAACACAAACCATTGTGATCCTCCAATAAATCCGTCGATTTGAGACAAAAAGTCGTTTAACTGATGCATCGTACCTCTATTTCATAAATTACAGTGGTTAAAAATAGTATTCTCTTTTTACCTGACACTACACCTTTGG
>DIUI01000027.1 GCA_002428215.1 Prolixibacteraceae bacterium UBA6162 | reverse complement strand
CTTTTGGTCAGTACATCAGAAGCATCAATCTTTTTCTGCTCCTCTAAAATAAATTTTCCGGTTTCGATGGCAATCTGCTCGACTGCGGTACAAAGTTGGGCGTAAAGTTTGTCTTCGTTCATAATCAAGCTCTAAGATGCCTCCATGTCATTGAGTATTTTTTCTACTTCTTCGTTGGTGCGCTGAAGTTTCTCCTTGCAAAATTTGAGCAAATAGGCTACGCGCTTTACTTTATCGGCTAAATCGTCGATGTCGAGTGTATTGCTTTCAATTCTTTCCAGAATTTCATCTATCTCAGTCAGAGCTTCCTGATAGGTCTGTTTCTTCGTCGTTGCCATAGGTTTCTGTGTTGGTTATTTTGCTAACTGTTTTACCATCTTTAAAATGGGTAACTAAGGGGTTTTTAACTATAATTTGTGTGGCAGAGGTAACAATTTTACCTTCCTGCAGAGTAATAGTATAGCCTCGTTTCAGGATGTTCTCCGGATCGAGCATTCTTTGTTTCTCAGACAATTGTGTAAGCTGCATCTCCATGTTTTCGAAGTGTCGGCCAAGGCTGTTCCTGAGGCGTTTTTCGAGTATGTCTATAGCGGACATGTCTTTGTAATTCTTTGTTGCATAGGCAAGTGCCATACCTGCTTTGCTCAGTTTTCCTAAGAGATAGAGTGCGTAGTTACGCGTGGCTGAGCCAAGTCGGTGCGATTTGCGATGGAGAATCGATGAATGCCGGTGCTGGTATCCTGCTACCGATCGTTGCATTAGGTGACCGGCTTTTGTAAGTTGCTGGCTGGCAGAAATCAACGAGTTTTTTGCTCTGTTTTCGAGAAGGAAAGCCATCCTCGATAGCAGACTAAGGTTACCTTGCAGCTGCAATTGGGTTAACTGATTAAGCTGTCGGCTGCGCTGTGCAAGTAGTTCAATGAAATTATGGATTCCTGCAATGAAAAATTCAGCCGCTGCCGTTGGTGTTTTCATTCGCGTGTGTGCTACCCGATCGAGAATGGTTTCATCTTTTTCATGGCCGATTCCAGTGATAACCGGGAGCGGAAATTGTGCTACAGCATAGGCCAATTCAAAGCTGTCGAAACTGCTCAGATCAGTAGTAGCGCCACCTCCTCTAATAATCGCAACTGCATCGAACTCCTCTTCCCGACTATAAATCATATCAAGCGCTGCCAATATCGAGGGTGTAGAATCCCGACCCTGCATAAAGGCTTCGAAAAGCTCGGTATGAAAGATTATTCGGTGGCGATTGTTTTCCAATTGATGCACAAAGTCTTCGTACCCTGCTGCGGTTGCCGATGAGATGATGGCGATGTTCTGTGGAACCATTGGCAGCGGAAGTTCGCGGTTCATATCGATTACCCCTGCGGATTCCAGTCTGCGTATGATTTCTCTTCTTTGATGGGCCAGATCGCCCAGTGTGTAATTTGGGTCAATATCTTTTATATTCAGACTCAATCCGTACGAGGGATGAAATTCGATGGAAGCGTTCAATAAAACTCTGATGCCCGGCTGGAGCGGTTTACCGGTGGTATGTTCAAAATAGGGCCTAATCATTCGCCAGCTATATGACCAAATAGTGGCTCTTGCCTTGGCCTCTATCTCATTGGTAGCTTCATTTTTATCGATGAGTTCAAGATAACAATGTCCGCTGCGGTTCTCCTTCAAGTCGCTGATCTCTGCCACAAGCCACAGACTTTCCGGGAAGGTATCCTGCAGGCTATTTCTAATGAGCAGGTTGAGCTCTAAAAGCGTTAACTGTTCGCTCATTGTTGCCGGGTTTTAATCAACCTGAAGGTTTCGCTGTGCTCTTTTGAAGCCACTGTAACTAGATACAATCCCGGGGCCAGAAGTTTTAATTTGCTGTCGGTAATCTGGCGACCTGTATTTTGATTGATCCTGAACAGAATTTCTCCCTTCACGTTGAACACCGATATTGCAATAGATTCGGACTTACCGGTGTAGGGAAGTATGGTTAACCGGTCGGTGAATGGGTTTGGAAAAATTTTCCATGCAGTATTAACTGGAATTCCTTTTTCTGCAATAGTGTTGAGTTGTAAACTAGCTGCCCTCATGTCAGGAATTCCATAGCCAAGCAAAACGTCTGGATGTGTCCTTTGATGTCCGGAATTGATTAGGGCAACTTTGATTTCACTTGCAGTTGCCTGGGGGTTTGATTGCCAAAGGCTTGCTGCGGCACCGGCCAAAAGTGGCGATGCAAAAGAAGTGCCGCTGGCTGCACTGGTTGCTCCTCCTGAAGATTGCACGGTAACTGCACTTCCCATGGCAGCAAGATCTGGTTTAATAGCACCGTCGGCAGCTGGTCCAATTGAACTGAAACTTGCGTAGCTTCCATACCGATCGGTAGCCCCGACTGCAATTACCTCCTCTCCGTCGGCTGGTGCGATAATGTACCGCCATGTCTTGTTGGCCTCATTGCCCGCGCTTGCGAAAACCAGCATTCCCTTTTTCGCAGCGATATTGGCAGCTTTTGTTACCCTGGTAGTCCTGCCATCCATATCGGAATAAGAATGATTGGTTGCAGGATCGTCAAAATAGTAGTAGCCAAGCGATGAGTTGATGATATCGGCACCCAGACTGTCGGCAAATTCAGCACCGGCTACCCAGTGATCCTCTTCAATAATGTATTCGCTGCCGGCATCCTCAGTCCTGAGGAGCCAATAGTTTGCTTCGTTTGCGGTTCCTATAAGACTTCCGGGTAGGTATCCGGCCATAACCGACAATACCATGGTGCCATGAACATGGGTAGTGTAGAAATCGGAGTGGGGGTCTACAAAATCACGGGTACCTGCAATCCGGTTTTCCTGATAGACTCTCTGAAGAGATGGCATCTCGTTTGCTTTTAAAAATCCGGCATCCAGAACCGCAATCGTTAATCCCCTGCCATTATATCCTTGTGCGTGCAGCCAATCGGCTCCAATCAGAGCCGACTGATGAAGCGAGCCTCCGTAGAGGGATGTGTCAGATGCTGCTGTTGTAAATTTTTCACCAAATTTTAAACTGGCCTGTTTAAGCGAAGGGTCGGGTTTAGTCTTTTGCAGTTCCCGTACGAATCCAAGTTGCGACCAAAACTGCTGCAGAGAATCATTGACGGCTTTCACAGTAATACCATTCAGCCACCTGGAGCTATGCACCAGGGATGCACCGGATTGAACAATTGAATCCAGGTATAAAGGGCTTACAGGGAGGTCGGTACTGTCTATACCAATACCCTGACGATTTCTTCGCTCAAGTGCTTTTTCAGAAAGATACAACTCTGGTTGTTCAATGGTTCCGGTGGTTCCGCGCTTGTCGGTGAAACCTATCCACCAATATGACTGCGCACTGGTTACCTGGAATATTCCAAGCAATGCTATTATCATAAAGATCTTAGATGGATTCATGCCAACTGTACAATGTTCTAATACTAAAGTAGCGGTTATTGTTCACAAATATACATTGCCGCGGTGAAATTGCATTATGGCTGCCTTAGCAGATATTCCATCGGATCGTTGAGGAAGTTTGCCGGGTCGGCAAGTCTGTGGCGCTGATTTTCCATGGCATCCAGCTGCTTGGTTTGAGCTTCGTAGAGTACCTCGGGATTTTGAAGGATACCCTCTTGGTAATTTAGCTTGTAGCGAACCGAGCCGTTTTCGGTATAAAAAGTCCATTCGCCATGGGGCAGATCGTGGCTATAATGGGCATCAATTTCCATCAACCCGTTGGATGAGTATGTAAGGCAAATCCCATTTCGCTCATTATTTGAATATTGGCATTCTAAGAAGAGTATTCCTCCTGGATAATATGCGCTATAACGACCATGGAGTAAATTGTTCTGCCACTCCGATTCTTCCAACAATACCCCATTGGGATAATACACCCGGGAAACGCCGTGCTTACGATCATCTTTGTAAGCCTCTTCCCGATGCACAACGCCATTGTTGAAGAATTGCCACATTCCGTTTTTGAGGGTCCCGGTATAGTTGCCCTCTGCAATGCGGTTGGCTAATCGGTCGAACAGTATTGCCTTAACAGTGTCATTAGTTGATCTGTGCTGAAGTATAGCCTGCAAAACACCGTTATCGTGGTATCTTTTCCATTCTCCTATGGGCTTGTCGTCGAGGAAATTGCCTTCGTACATCATTTGCCCGTTTGGATGATGCCGCTGCCAGAATCCTTGCTTCATTCCAAGGCTGTCGGTTTGATTTAATGGCTTCTGAGCCAGCCCCATAAGTGGAATAAGTAAAAATATCAGAAAGAGACGTGCCATACATTAATCAATAACACAAGAAGGTTAAAATTAGTATATCCAAGCTATAAATTATATTGCTTTGCTGCTTTTAAATTCAATCTACCGGCCCTAACCTGTCTTGGGGATAATATTTTTATTTTCGGCAGGGTATGTGCTTCAATTCTCTATTTTTATTCCATGAAGATAACTGCCTTCTGGAAACCCATAGTTTGGTGGATTATTATACTAATCCTTAGTCTTATGCCTGCCGGATCTCTTTCAGGTCAGACACTGTTTCCCCATTTCGATAAATTGGCCCATTTTGGGCTGTACCTTGTTTTGGCGATATTGCTTTGGCGTCCGCTTCAGCCTTACTTCCGCCAGTCTCCTTTAATTGTCATTCTTGTTATCACTGTCTCGCTGGGGGTGTTGGTGGAGTTCCTGCAGCATTGGCTCACATCCGACCGTTATGGCAGTGTTGGGGATGTTCTGGCCAATGCTGCAGGCAGTCTCTTGGGCCTCCAAATATGGTCACGGCTGCCCATTGGGACCCGTTGGTTAAGATGGATCTGAATTTCTGTGAAAAATCTTGATACTTAATCCACGTTGCGTCGACCAACCTTCCTTGTCGGTTAAGCCAATGTAGAAGTGATAATCCCCGTCGTCGAAAACCCCTTTCTGATTGGCAGATGGAAGAACAAACTGTTGCTCAATCCTCACGCTGTTCAAGCCAGACGGAATCTCAAAGTCCTGGATAAAAAGGTAGGGATTGATTGCTGTTTTCTTCGGTAAAAAGGAGCACGCAGACACTTCGGTACTGTGCGAGTGGTGATCGAAGTTATGGTGAATTTCAATTGTAAAAGCCCCCAGTGCTGAATTGTCCGAAAATTGTGCTACAAAAGTAAATGGCTCTCCAAACCACAAAGTATCGCAATTGAGCGGATAAGCTCCAGAAGCAGTGAGATCAATGACTGGTTTTTCCGTGTCTTTTTCACTCCTTTCACAGGAAGTGATCACCCCAAACGTCAAAATCAGCAGTAAAACTGCTTTGTGTATTCGGCACATAATCGGTTTTCTTTTCATTCTATTTGGTTGATTCACACGACTGTTTAACAGGCATATTAATGGTCATCATCATCATCATCATGGTCTGGATCAAAGGGAGTGACTTCAAAGCTTCTGTTCAAGGCTGAAAGTTGGCCAAAAAGGTCAACTATACTAATTTTGAAGGTGTATGTTCCTGGCACGGTAGCTTGCGGGACTTCTAGGTGTTCGTGGATGTCAGCATTTAGGAGCCCTTTGTATTTGAAATAGAGGGTATCGGCCTTCCATTCGAAGTGATTGTTCGAAGGCAGGTCTTCTTTTAGTGCAATCTCTATTCTTACTACATCAACTCTGCCTTCAGCAAAAATCACAGCATCGAAGTGTAAGTCGCCGCCTGCCATAACTGTACCAGAGTTCTGATATCCAAGTTCCAACTCCTCAATGATAGGTGGCTGAACTGTATCTTCAAGTTTGCATCCCACTGTAAGAACCAGCAAAAGCAGATAAATAAATGATTTTTTCATTGAATCTAAATTTTGAACTATTAATATTTAAACATTGAGTGTATCCTATTTGAAAATTACAAGGAATGCATGTTAGGGCCGGTGACTACGAATCGCAGATTCAGAACTTCCATGTCAAATTTACGATCAGACTTCTGGCCGGTTCAGGTATGTTGATTAACCGGTAGTAGCTGGTATGGTTAAAGTATTTCTGGTTGAGCAGGTTTTTAACCTGCACTGCCAGCAGTAGTTGCTGAGGCCCAAGGTTCACCAATCCTCCCGCTGCCAGATGAACAGCTCCATAACCTGGGGTCACCTCTTCGGGGGGGACAATATTCTTTTGCTGTGCTGCCCGAAAATAGTCGGTTCTAAAATAGATTTCCTTAAAACTGGCAATAGGTTTAGGCGTAAGCAGCAT
>DIUI01000064.1 GCA_002428215.1 Prolixibacteraceae bacterium UBA6162 | reverse complement strand
ACGAAATGTAACCAAACCTGGAAATCTATCTGTAAGGTGCAAAAAAAAAGGTGTCTGCAGAGACACCTTTTAATATTACGCTCACATTGAAGCGTTTAGTTCTTGTCGGCAGAAGCCGATTTGGTTGAAGTACCACAGGCGGGAGCCGCAGCTGAAGTTTCGCCACAGGCAGCACCCTTAGTTTCTTTGGCAGCAGAAGTCTCGCCACAGGCAGCACCTTTGGTTTCGGCTTTTACTTCAGTAGCATCACCGCAGGCAGCACCTTTGGCTTCAGCTTTTACTTCAGTTTTAACGGCTGCTTTTTTCTCTTTGCCTTTTTCGTTTTCAGTTACTACGCTTGCACCAGCTGATACAAACAGTACCACAAGTGCGAAAAGAGCTACTAATTTTTTCATTTTTTCTGTTTTAAATTTGATATTTACAATTTCATAGTTGGATTTCCATCCAGAGCGATAACTAAATGCGAAGAGAAACCGCCATCGGGAAAAGCCATCGGCATGGAATCCAGCGGCCAATACTAGGTGGCGATTTCAATATCGCTTCATTTAAAGTGTAACCAGTTGGCCAAAGATATTTGGAATGATTTTAAACAAGTGTTAGTGCGATGTTAAGATGTTGTTAAAATAGATAAACGGGTCTTTTTAATCTGTAATTTTCCATTCGGCTGGGCATTTTGATAATCAAACTGTTATAAGGACTATCTTTCCTGCAGTTGTAGGAGATTCGGAATAAAGTTTGTATACTTGATCGCCGGCCAACCGTTTAACCAGGAAATTCCGTACCCTACATTTATGAAATACTCTTTGCGCAACTACCTTTTCTGGATAACCCTCGGGTTACTCACCCTGCTGCTTTTTATGCAGGTAAGATGGATTGTGTATACCATTAACTTTCAGGAAACAGTTTTTGAGAAGAGTGTGGCACTGGCGCTTGATAAGTCTGTTGCCCTGCTGAACGACGACAAACACACCTGCGATCTGTTGCGGAATTGCGTTACCTGCGATACCACCCATCTCGATGAGCAACTGCTGTCGCATGGGGTATGGGATATGCTTCAGAAATCGGTAAAAGACGAGCTGGCCATTTATGGATTGGAGCTCGATTTCGACCTGTTTATTACGCACAATGAGGTCGATACGGTTGGTTACACTGCTTCGGTATCCAATGGGCCAGCCCGCTACTATTCCCAGAATTTGCGCGAGATAATGGATGTAAACGGCTATGAGCTGGTTTTGCAAACCCCGTTCAAAGGCCGCTTCCTGCCAGCCCGTATCTTTTCGATGTTTGGCGCCTCGGTTATTTTGCTTTTGCTGGCCATTGTTTCCATCGTTCAGCTGGTGCGGTTGTACCGCAGCGAACTTACCCTGTCGGGGCACACCCGCGAGTTGATCAATAACATTACCCACGAATTTAAAACCCCGATATCGAACATCGCTCTGGCGGCCGGGTTGATCCGGAAAAGCAACGATCTGCCCGAATCTGCAAAAATTGAATCGTATGTGAGCATCATTGTGCGGGAGAACCAGAAGCTGAAAAGGCAGGTGGAGGGGTTGCTCGATATGGCAGCGGTAGAGTGGGATGAATTTGAATACCGCCGTTCGTTGGTTGGAATGCGCAAATTGACTGAACAGGCGATTGATGCAGTACGTTTGCAGATTGAAACGAGCCATGGATCCATCGAATTGGACGATTCTTCCCGCCTCGATGCAGTCTTTGTCGATCCCAGCCATATGGTAAATGTAATCGTTAACCTGCTTACCAACGCAATCAACTATTCGGGCGATCAACCCGCAGTAGTGGTGCGCATCTCCAACAGGCTTCAGCAGGTGGTGGTCGAAGTGATAGATAATGGCATAGGAATTCCGGCACGCTATCACCGGTATCTGTTCGATAAATATTTTAGGGTGCCAACCGGTGATGTGCACAATATAAAGGGATTTGGAATAGGCCTGTCGTACGTTAAACGCGTAACCGAAGCACATGGTGGCGAGGTGTCTGTTCGGAGTGAACCGGGCAAGGGGAGTACTTTTTGCATTGTTTTGCCACTGGCTTTAAACAAACCCGACTCTGATTGGTCAAATCCCAGCCGGAAGATGGACAAACTATAGTTGAGAAAATGGAGAACAAAGTGCAAATTTTACTGGCCGAAGACGATTTAAACCTTGGGTTTCTTCTGGTGGAGTTTCTCGAGAGCAATGGTCTTTCGGTAAAGCTTTGCCGCGATGGGGAAGCGGCACTCAACAGTTTAAAGAACCACAGCTATGATCTTTGCCTTTTCGATATTATGTTGCCTAAATTGGATGGCTTTGCACTGGCTGGAAGGGTGCGGGAATCTCATCCCGGAATGCCGGTTATCTTTCTCACGGCCCGGTCGCTGAAAGCCGACAAGCTGAAGGGCTACGAATTGGGTGCCGACGACTACATCACAAAACCATTTGATGAAGATGAGCTTTTCTGCAGGATAAAGGCCGTTATGAACAGGGTGAAAACAGAGAATTCCTTCACCGATCAGCCTGTGCCTATCGGAAGTTATACTTTCGATTTCAAGAATCAGTCGCTAACCAGAGGAAAAGAGGTTAAACGACTTACCGGCAGGGAGGCTGAAATTTTGCGGATGTTGTGCATGTCTCAAAACCGGATTGTACGGCGCGAAAATATCCTTACCGCCCTCTGGGGAGAAAACGACTACTTTGCCGGACGAAGTCTGGATGTATTTATTTCGAAACTTCGTAAATATTTTGCCGACGACCCCAATGTCCGTATCGAGAACATTCCCCGGGTAGGTTTTTTACTCTCTTGCAGTCAGGTGTAAAAATCAGCAATATACATCGTCGCGCCCCTGATCTACCCTGTTTACCAGCTTTTGTGCCCTCGATTTGGCAACTCCGCTCATGCTGTTTATTGCTTCAGTAATCAGCTGGTTGCCAACCGCAATGGTCTCGGGTGAGGCAAAATTTCGTAGGTATTCCCTGAAGGTGCTCAATGCATTGGGGTCGCAGTGGAGCTTTATGTCGCCCGGTTTGGCCAGATCCATAAAGTCGCGGCCTGTGCGCCCAAGGCGGTAACAGGCAGTACAGAAGGAGGGAATATACCCCATGGAGGCGACATCACGGATAACCTCGTCGAGCGACCGGTGATCACCCAGACTGAACTGGCTTGCCTCGTCCTCTTCTGTTTCGTGGGTATATCCACCCGGATTGGTGCGGCTGCCGGCCGAAACCTGGCTGACACCCAGTGCAAAAGTGTCGCGGCGCATCTGGGCTGTTTCACGCGTCGACATGATGATGCCGGTGTAAGGCACAGCAAGCCTCAGTATGGCCACCAATTTCCTGAAGTCGATGTCGGAAACTGCATGGGGCGGGTGGGATGCAATCTCGCTGCCGGTGGCGGGTTCAAGCCGGGGCACACTTATGGTATGCGGTCCTACGCCAAAATCTGCTTCCAGAGCGCGGGCATGGTTTAACAATGACAAAAGTTCAAAGCGGTAATCGAACAGCCCGAACAAAACTCCAATCCCAATATCGTCGATGCCGGCCTCCATGGCCCGGTGCGGTGCAGTAACCCGGTAGTCGTAATTCCGTTTTTTTCCACCGGTATGCATTGTAGCATAGGTCTCGCGGTGATAGGTCTCCTGAAAAATCTGGTAGGTACCAATACCTGCTCCTTTGAGTCGCCTGAAATCGTCGACCTCGAGAGGGGCCAGGTTAACATTGACCCTGCGAATCTCGCCGTGCTCTGTTTTTACCTTATAGATGGTGCGTATCGACTCCAGCACATAGTCGAGCCCTTCCTTGGGATAACTTTCACCCGCGACCAGCAAAATACGTTTGTGCCCCTGCTGTACCAGATCTTCTACCTCGCGATAAATCTCTGGTTGTGTAAGCGAGCGGCGTACAATCTCTTTGTTGGTAGCTCTGAATGCGCAATAGAGGCACTCGTTGGCGCATAAATTGGAGATGTATAAAGGGGCGAATACTACGAGCCGCTTTCCGTAGATGGTGTCTTTGACATAGTTGGCCGTATCGAACAACTCCTGTAGCAGTTGAGGGTCTGAAATGCCTGTAAGTACCGCCACATCTTCAGGATCAAGGCCTTTCATTGCCCGGGCTTTCGCCAACACCTCTCTTGCCTGAACCGCGTCGGCCCGCCGGTATCGCTCCATTGTTTCGAAAATGGAGGCTTCGTCAATAAAGTTCGAGGTATATGTGTTCATGGCCAAATGGTTGTTTAAATAATTTGCATTTCAATTGCGGGTCAGTCCTGATTTTACGGTTACCCCCTTTACCATTCCCAGCTGGCCTGTTAATGCACCCAGCCGGTCGGCAGTGATGTCGACCACAAGGGTGATTACCGAGGCATTGTCTTTGGCATGGGGTATTCCGGTTCTTGCGAGAATGGAATCGGCAAAAGCATACAAAATCTGGTTTACCTGCGGCACTGCAGTTTCACGGTCTTCGATTACTATGCCAATAAATCCAAGTCTTTTTTGGTCTGAGCCCATATTCTCATTACCGGCGGAAAGTGGTTGCGGGGAGCTGAATCTGGTTATGCCGGTTCACGGGCAGACAGGCAGATACCCTGCTGCTCTAACCGCCGTGTGGGCGGCAGCAATTGAAGTGGCTTATCCCTGATGTCAGCCCTCGGGCCTCTCCGCAGGATTTTGTTCAAAGATAAGTGATTCAATGGTAGCATGGTTTCTGGTAGCGCTGTTGTGGAGCATGTTCATTGATTTCGGGGGGGATGGTGTGCCGGGGAGCATAAAATTTACGTAATTTGGCCGGCAAACGTCCTTCCCATGGATCGCAGCGAAATTGTTCAATACTTGCAGCTAACGGGTGAACCAATGCAGGAACTGCTGTTCCGGGCCAGAGAAGTTCGCAACCAAACGGTTGGCAATGGTGTCTACTTTCGTGGTTTGATCGAGCTGTCGAACCTCTGTGCCAAAGATTGTCTCTATTGCGGCATCCGCAAAAGCAATACCACCGTAGGTCGCTACGAACTTCCCGATGAGGCTGTACTGGAGGCTTGCAGGTTTGCTCTCGACCAGGGTTTTGGCTCAGTGGTAATCCAGTCGGGCGAACGTTCATCAACCGACTTCGTGGATAGGGTAGACCGGCTGGTTCAGCAAATTAAAACCCTCTCCGGTGGTCAATTGGGCATAACCCTTAGCTGCGGGGAGCAGAGCGGGGAAACCTACAAACGCTGGTTCGCCAGCGGGGCTCACCGCTACCTGCTGCGCATTGAGGCTTCCAATCCTGAACTCTACCGCAAACTCCATCCCGACAACAGTTTTCATGCGTATGAAAGGCGCATCGAATCGCTTCAACGCCTGCGCGAGACCGGTTATCAGCTGGGGACAGGGGTGATGATCGGACTTCCGTTTCAGACGCTGGAAGATCTGGCCCACGACCTGCTGTTTTTTGAGCAAATGGACATCGATATGTGTGGCATGGGACCCTATATTGAGCATGCCGACACCCCGCTTTACATACATCGCAAGTTGCTTTTGCCCCTTGAAACCCGGTTTGAACTGTCGTTAAAGATGTTAGCCATTTTGCGGCTGATGATGCCCGATATCAACATGGCTTCATCCACCGCCCTGCAGGCGATTCTGCCCGACGGAAGGGAACAGGGGTTATTGGCAGGAGCCAACATCATAATGCCCAATCTGACCCCCACACAATACCGCGATGGCTATCTCCTGTATGCCAATAAACCCGGTCTCGACAGCGATGCGATTGCTACCACACGGCATTTAGTGGAGAGTGTAGCAGCAGCAGGCTGTGTTCTGCAACTCAACGCCTGGGGCGATTCCCTCAGGTTTTCGCGCCGGAATGAAAAGGGATAGATTAAGAATCTACTGCACTGCCTCTGCCGGAACAGG
>DIUI01000019.1 GCA_002428215.1 Prolixibacteraceae bacterium UBA6162 | reverse complement strand
TAACGCCCAAAGCCAGATAGAGCTTTATACAGGATACAGCGGCGGCCCCTGCACCACTAACTACTACTTTGATATCTTCGGTGCGCTTTTCAGCGAGCTGAAGCGCGTTGATCAGGGCTGCTGCCGAAATAATAGCGGTGCCATGCTGATCGTCGTGAAATACAGGAATGTTAAGTTCAGCCTTCAGCCGGTCCTCAATTTCGAAACACTCCGGGGCCTTTATATCTTCCAGGTTTATTCCCCCAAAAGTTGGTGCTATTGCCTTAACAACCTGAATTAAGCGTTCAGGATCCTTTTCGTCCACCTCAATATCAAAGACATCAATATCAGCAAAGGTTTTGAACAAAACACCCTTACCTTCCATTACCGGCTTACCGGCTTCGGGACCAATATCCCCAAGCCCTAAAACAGCGGTACCGTTGGAAACAACGGCCACCAGGTTACCCTTGGCGGTATATTTGTATACGTCGTCGTAATTTTCGTGAATCGCCAGACACGGTTGCGCCACACCCGGCGTATAAGCAAGCGATAGATCGTGTTGCGTTGTATTGGCTTTGGTGGGAACGACTTCTATTTTTCCCGGCCTGCCCGATGAGTGATAATCAAGGGCCTCTTGTCTGCTTATTTTTGCCATGATAGGTTAAGTATTGATTTGGTCACTACAAATTTCGGAATTAAAATTCAAACTATGATGTGACTTTTAGCCAGAGAAGAATTTTTAAAACTTAGCTATCTTAGTCGGCTGGTAAAATTTCGAATACAATCGACTATCTATGAAGTATCTTTTTGCTGCCATTTTCTTCGGAGTGGCCTCACTTTCGCAACTTCTGGCTCAAGATAAAACAGAAGCCTTGCAGAAGTGGTACAACAATAAATACTCAATGTTTATCCACTTCGGGGTCTATTCGGAGTTGGGGGGAGTTTGGAATGGAAAACCGGTTACCGTTGGCTACAGCGAACAGATTCAGGCACACGGTGGAATCATGTCAGACCTCTACGAAGAAGCTGCACGCAACTTTAACCCTCATCATTGGAATGCCGATTCGATTGTTATACTGGCCAAAGAAGCCGGGATGCACTCGGTGGTTATCACCTCCAAACACCACGACGGATTTTGCATCTATGCATCAAAATATACCGACTTTAACATCGTAGAAGCAACTCCATTTGGCCGCGACCTTCTGATGGAACTTTCTGAGGCGTGTCAGAGGCACGGATTGCAACTGGGCCTCTACTTTTCGCTTATCGACTGGAGGCTGCATCCCTGGACTACCCACAATGCCAATGCCATCAGTGAGGCGCATCACCAATACAATTTGAACCAAATAAGGGAACTTCTAACCGAGTATGGCCCCATCTCAGAATTATGGTTCGATATGGGCTCGTTAACCGAATTGCAAAGCGACGATCTTTTCACATTGGTGAAATCGTTACAGCCCAACTGTATGGTAAGTGGCCGGCTGGGTAACAACAGGTACGATTTTGCTGTAATGGGCGACAACCAATACCCCGATTATACCATCGATGCCCCATGGCAGACGCCTGCTTCAATCTTCGACGAAACCTGGGGATACCGTTCCTGGCAGGATCGGGGTGAGGTATCTGCAAAGATTAAGGAGAAGCTGCTTAGCCTTATCAAGGTAGTTAGCCGGGGGGGCAACTATCTGCTCAATATAGGACCCGATGGAGACGGATCGGTAATACCTTTCGAAGCAGAGGTTCTGAAAGGCATTGGAACCTGGCTTGCCACCAATGGTGAAGCGCTCTATGAAACTAGAGCAAATCCATTCCCGGTAGCTTTCTCATGGGGAGAGATTACCACCCGGGATGATCGTCTTTACCTGATTCTTAGTGGCACTCCTTCTGAGAACATCGACTTGCCGCTCTTCAGCGGTAGGGCGCGCAATGTCTATATGCTTGGCAATCCCGAAAAACGGATTCCTTTCTCACACTCAAAAAACAGCCTTAGGCTGCGACCCCCTGGCGATGCTTTCAACGAAAATAACTATAAGGTGATTGTCGTAGAGATGACCCCCGGATTCGTTGCCATGCCCGGCGAGTTGTTAACCGCAACCGGTCAAAGACTCAACTGGCACAATGCCATTAAACACTACAGCTATTCTACCATCGACTATTACAACAACCACCGAAGCGTTGTAAAACTCTCCTGGACCCTCGCTCCCTCCGGGAAATCAATCAAGCCGGTTATTTACCTCACGGATGAAGAAATTGGCCGCTCGCTGAATCTTAGGATCAATGGAATGGACCATATTATCTTACCCGATCCAAATTCAACCACACCCGTGGTCATGAACACATCGGGTGTAGTTTGGGAGAAAGCCTATTGGACAGGCCCTGCGCGGGGGAGCTTTGATCGAACGCACGGACCCATTACCGACGAGATTCTACCCCAAACAGCATGGAGTGGAACCCACGGATGGAAACTTCTGAATAATACCGATGGCTTTATTTTGGCGGGCCGGCCGCGGGAATCGGTTTACTACCTGCAGGAAGTTTCTTCAGAGACAGGAAAATCTGTACTGATCAGAATTTCGAGTGGAGATGCCCTGCAAGTATATCTAAATGGCGAAGAACTGGCCATGCATAACCACCCCAGAGAGAATTCAATTTCGACCGACTTGCTGTTGCTGAATCTTAAGCCCGGCAAAAATCAGTTGCTGATCAAATTTTACAACCGGTATAGCTACACGCATAAGTTTGCCGTCGACACCCAGCCCAATGCCACCCTTTATCAAATGGCACTACCCGAGTTTTGTCTGAAACCACAGGCTGTCAACCTGATTGAGTTACTCCCTGCTGATAGAAAAACCCCTCACGATCCGGGCAAACTTACCAATGTTTCAATTCAATTTTAAACAATAAGACCATAAACATGCAGATAGTTGTTCTTGATGGATTTACCCTGAATCCGGGCGACCTTAGCTGGGAATCGATGGAAAGTTTGGGCAATCTGACAGTCCATGACCGCACTGCTTACAGTGAAGTTGCTGACCGTGCAGGCAATGCTGAAGCCATTTTTACCAACAAGGTGGTCATTGACAGTGCAATTCTGGGCAAACTGCCGCACCTTAAATTCATTGGGGTGCTGGCCACAGGATACAATGTAGTGGATACAACAGCAGCTAAAAAAGCAGGAGTAACCGTTACCAATATTCCAGCATACAGCACTGCCTCGGTAGCACAAATGGTATTTGCCCATATTCTGCATTTTACGAACCGGGTAGCCCACCACGCCTTTGAAGTCTCGAAAGGCCGTTGGGCAGGACACAGCGATTTCTCTTTCTGGGATACCCCGCAAACTGAGTTGGCCGGAAAAACGCTGGGAATAATCGGTTTTGGTCGTATTGGTCAGGAGGTAGCCCGGATTGGAGATGCCTTTGGAATGCGAATCGTATTTCATAACCGAAGTCCAAAAACCGGATGCCCCATCCAGTGGCAACAACTTGGAACCGACGAACTGCTTGGTATCAGCGATTTTGTGAGCATCAACACCCCGCTTACGGTCGAGAATCAGGAATTTGTGAATGCCAAACTTCTGGCAAAAATGAAACCCACCGCTTTTCTTATCAATACAGGCAGGGGAGGCCTTGTGAAAGAAGCCGATTTAGCTGAGGCATTGAACAGTGATCGATTGGCCGGAGCCGGTCTCGATGTATTGTCGACCGAGCCACCCCATCCCGATAATCCATTGCTAACGGCCAAAAACTGCTTTATAACTCCACACATTGCCTGGGCCACACTCGAGGCCCGTACCCGTTTAATGGAGATTGCAGTCAATAATCTTCGGCAGTATATAAACAGGGCACCGGTCAATGTAGTTAACTAAAACTGTTGGGTAGCCGAACCTACACCTGCAATTTTCCCTTTCGCATATAAAACTGCAATATAGTCCAAGCTGCATTGATATATTTTTGCACCACCTACATTAATTGCACATTACTTCGGACAATTTTAGCAGATCTCTTTGTCTTAAATTGAGAAAATGGGGGTAATTTTGTTCGGAACAGGGCAACAAATGCTCTTAAAACAATAGAGATGCAAAAATTGATCAACCTTTACCATCAGGTAGACGAGCGGATAGTGGAGTGGATGGGTAAAAATGGAACCAATTGGCTCAGAGTCTCCATTGGAATTATCTTTATTTGGTTTGGTATGCTTAAATTCTTCCCGGGGCTTAGTCCGGCTGAAGATCTGGCCATAAATACCATCCGAATATTAACCCTTGGGCTCATACCCGACCAGATCATAATCTATGGACTGGCCACCCTGGAGACACTCATTGGACTAGGTCTGATTGTACATGCCTACATGAGGATTACCTTACTGTTGCTGTTCATGCAGATGGCTGGCACCTTTCTGCCCATTTTGTTTTTCCCGGGCGAAGTATTCACGAGGTTTCCCTACGCATTAACACTCGAGGGGCAGTATATTATTAAGAACCTCATTATTGTTAGTGCAGGCATAGTTATAGGCTCAACGGTACGCAGAAAGTAGACCACGAAATCAGAAATTTTCGCGGCGTTTTGCTATATTTGTGGGTTGTGTTCAATAAAAGGATAACTAAAATCAACCACCATGACCGTAAACCCAACTACCCTATCGCGCCGTAATTTCATGCGTCTTTCGGCTGCAGCGCTGGCCGGATCGGCAATGGCCCCCAAATCTGCTTTTGGTTTGAATTCGATACCTGCCCCTCTGAAACGTCCCTTCGGAAAGATACCTTTTGAGGTTACCACATTTGGACTGGGCGGACAGGGTTCCATTCAATGGACTCCCGATGATGTGAAGCCTGAAGAGATCATTTTGAAATCATTCCAACTGGGTGTAAATTATTACGACACCTCCAATGTTTATGGTCCAAGTCAGTTAAATTACGGCAAAGCATTTCGGAAGCTGAATCTGATACCTGGCGCTCCGGGCTACAATGCCGGTCTGAGAGCCAAAACCTTTCTTACCACCAAAACCATGATACGTTGGGCCAAAGGCGGTTATCCCACACTTCCCAATGTAAGAAACAGCACCAACGGTAGTCATGAAGAAGGTGCCGTTGCCGACCTGAAACGTTCATTATCGCAGCTATTCGGCAACGATGACGGACAATATCCCGAAGGTGCCTATGTTGACATGGTGCTCATCCACAACCTGGTTAACTTTGAGGAGGTCGATGTGGTCTATAAAGGGCTAGAAACTCCACTCGACATCAATGAAAATTTTGGAGCTCTTATTGCTTTAAGGGATTACAGGGATGGCACAAACATTACCGGTTTGAATCCAAAACATGAGAAGCTGGTAAGACACCTCGGATTCTCGGGACACAACAATGCGCCGGCGATGATGGATATGATTCAGCGCGACCAATGGAATTTACTGGATGGTATGCTGGTTTCGATCAACGTAAACGACCGTCGTTACCTCAACATGCAATACAACGTTATACCTGTAGCCAAGGCTAAAAATATGGGTATTATTGGAATGAAGGTCTTCTCTGACGGAACTATGTACACAAAGCAGCCAGGCTGGTCGCGGGTTCCGTCGGATGTTGTCCGTATTATCGGAACGCCCGAGGTTCCAAGCAAACCGTTGATAGAATATGTGCTTACCACTCCCGGAATTGACACCCTGATTATTGGAATTGGCGAGGTAAACGACGACCCGTTAAGGTGTCAGCTGGTGCAAAACTATTATGCAGCGCAGATTGAACCCAATCAGCTCAACGAGCGTCAACGGCGCGACCTGGAAAAAATTGGCGAACGTGCGCGGAATGGCGAAACCAACTACTTTCAGCTGCCCGACGAGGGGTTGACTCCACCACGCAATATCAAGCTGGAACGGGGCAACAGGATAAAACTATCATGGGATACCAGCTTTGCCGGCAATGAACCTATTTCGCACTATGAAGTACTCAAAGATGGCCAACTGGTGCAAACCATCCAGCATACACCTCAGATTTCGAAGTCTCCGTTTATTTGCCAAACTGAAGCAGGAAAAAGCTTCCAGCTTGTTGCAGTGGATAAGATAGGAAGAAAAGCTGCGTCGGAAATGATGGTTATTTAAATCCCAAAGTTTCAAATCCTAAGTGATTATAAAATAAACTTTTAATCAAGTTGGGCATTAAGGATTTCTGCCTGAAATAAGATTGTATGCAGGTAAACGGCCTTCATTTTGATCCTTGAATTTTTCAAGCCAAAAAGATTCCCATTCGTACTGCAAATCCTCATCAGAAATCACTGAATATTCAACGACATCAAATTTCCAATCTTGTCTTGCAGGTTCTTTAATCCGCATTCGAATAAGCCCTTTGCCAATATAAACAACATTGCTGTTGTCTAAGTACCGGTATATCCCTTTCACTTCTGAATTAAGTTGATTGATATCCTCCCTTTTAAGTGAAAATTCGAATACTGGAATAAGCGTTATCACGTACTTTTTACCATCTCGAGAGGGTTTAAATCTGCTAAATTCCTTTTGATTTGAAACTTTTTGGATCCATTTCTTAGAAAACAATTCTGTTGATTGACTGTAGTTTCCTTTTTGCTTATTCAAAATAATTTTAAATGAGTCAGGACTTTCAACATTACTAAATTCAAACCCAATCTTTCGATTTTCTTCATCAAAATAATAGGTTACAAATTGATTTTTTTCCAGCTCTGCGATTCTGGAAAAAATAATATTGTATGAGAATCGATTATTATTAAGTGAAATTATTGGTTCATCACTTGCAATAAAAGATTTTTTGATTTTTACCCATGCCATAATACAATGAATTAGTTTCTAATTAAACTCAATTCCATAAGCGAATCCCCTGCAGAATTATAAAAAGTTAATTTATCGCTTTTTATATTAAAGCGGGCTGCCCTTCCAAGATTTTGGATAAAGGCCTCTTCCGTTGCCAGGGCCGGACAAGCCATTTTTGTACTGGCAATGTTGAAAAATGAGATTCCTTGATCGTCGGTTTGTGAATAATTACCAAAAAAGATATTACACCCACCGAATCCGGAAATCTGATTTCCAAGTGCTTTAATAATCAGGTAGGGCGGATTTTCGTTGCCAGTGAGAGAGGTAGGCAGTCGCCAGACAGATTCCTTGAGGTGATCAGACTCTTTAATCAGGAAGTTTGAGGCAAGGGGCCCGGTAACGGGCGAAACGGGGGAGAGTCGGTTCTCACCAACCCTGTAGAGTGATGGCCAATCCTTATCGGGCGGAAGTGCAAGTTGAATGGCGTTCCCTCCGTCAAGCCACCTGAAAGTGCCTTTGACCTCAGAAAAGCCGGAAGATTCCAGCCGGAAGGTTTCGTCATTTTTAAGCAAAAGCATAATATCAGGGGCGTCGGTCCCTGTGAAACGACCGGTATATACCCCCTGCCAGTCGAGCGAGTTTTGACTATAATGCGCTGGGTCGGAGACCTGTTGTGCCTGCGGCCTAAACCAACTGGCACATCCAGAGATGGAAAGCATTAAGGCTATTACAAGCGTAATTGGAATAGGAAACGGATGAGGCATAACTATGTTTTAATTTCTTAATTGAGTTGCGATTTGGCAACCCCGGCAACACAGTATTATAGAGAGAAAAAAAAGTTTTATTGTGCGTTTAATCCCACCGAATGTACCAAATTTTTATCAATAGAAGTATTCTGGCCCAAACAATTCATTCAGCAGGCAACCTTAATATGAAATAGAAACAGCCGAAAACGGATTGGGTGGAAAGCATTTAACACTCCGATATAGAACAGGCGATTTTCCTTTAAAACCTGCCATTGTGCGACTTTTATACAGCAATGGGCAAGGTGCCAAACAAAAAGGGGCCTGCATTTCTGCAATCCCCTTATTTGCTTGTGATCCCGGAGAGACTCGAACCCCCAACCTTCTGATCCGTAGTCAGATGCTCTATCCATTAAGCTACGGGACCTTGTTAAAGCGGTGCAAATATAGTGCATTTATTCAATGGCATCAAGCGAGCCGGTAAATTTTCAAATTATTTGATGGTACATTTAAGCATCGTCGGATTCGCCGATGCTTTCATCGGACGAGTGAAGCTCATTGAGCAATTCAAGAATCTCAAGGGGCGACAACCGTTTAACATTGGTAATGACCATATCCTGCTTTAGAAAATTTCCATACTGGTTACATTCGTCGATTACCCCCTTGAAAACATCCTTTAGCATGGCTTTTACAGGCAGTACCACCATGGCTGTATTAAAATCAATAAGCTGATTAAACTCTTCAAGCTCTCCGTCGTTTTTTTCAACGGCATATTTTAGCTCATCGTGTAACAATTTCTTCTGCATGGCGGTGAGTTGGCCGCCCGACTGGTTAATAAACACCAAAAAATAACGAAGTTTCTTGCCCTTACCGCCCAGTCCGGTGGAGATAAACACCTGTTGCTCTTCAAGCAAAGAGCTTTGCAACAACATACGGCTCTCCTGAAGAGCCAAAATGGCCCAATCCTTCAATTCAGGATCGGGATGCGTAAGATAGCGTTCAATGGTACGAAATGCTTCTACATCGCTCACCGAAGCCAATGCCGCAAGGACTTTCTTTCGGGTATCAATGTCGGCATTAGGATCCAATAGCACAGCAGAATCACCTAGAAAATCATCCATCAGAGGTCCTTCCCTGAATTTTTTGACAAACTCAAAGTACTCCATCTGAAGCTGAATGTCGATCTGCTCCTCCAGAATATTGAAATTCCCGGGAATCTCATTCAGGGCATCCTGTATTTTTCGGTATAGGGACTCGTCGTCCATTATGCAGTAAATAGGTGGAAACGCAAAAATAGTGAGAAGATTCTACAAAAAAGAGACCAAAGCGATTTTTTGCCTCTCCATAAAATTTTACCTTTGCCAAAGACCTATTTTAATTTGTTCTTAATAAAAAGAAGAAATCGTGAGATTAAGCGAAATAAAGAACAACGAAACCGTGGTGATTACCAAAATTCTTGGCCACGGTTCCTTCAGGAAGCGTATCGCTGAGATGGGGTTTATTAAAGGCAAGCAGGTCAAGGTTATCAAGACAGCTCCTTTCAATGGACCCGTTGAGTACAAAATTTTGAATTACAACATATCCCTCCGCCGGTCGGAGGCCGAACGTATCGAGGTACTTCCCCTCAACGAATTTATTACACCCGAACTCAGCCCCTTCGAAGGGGTTATCGATCGACAAATAGCGATTAGTCAAGATCTTGTGCGCAGTAAAACGATCAATGTTGCACTTGTAGGCAATCCAAATGCCGGAAAGACAACGCTTTACAATCAGCTATCGGGCTCGAAAGAGAAAGTCGGCAATTACAGCGGGGTAACTGTCGATATAAAGAAAACTACATTCTTCGCTCAGGGATACACCTTCAATTTCATAGATTTACCGGGTACATACAGCCTGACAGCTTACAGTACCGAAGAGATCTATGTGCGAAAATTCATCTATGAGCAGACCCCTGATGTGGTAATCAACGTGGTGGATTCGACCAATCTTGAGCGAAATCTGTTTCTTACCACACAGCTGATTGACATGGATCTCAGGGTGGTGGTGGCCCTGAATATGTTCGACGAGTTTCGTGAAAACGGGCAGAAACTTGATTTCACAACCCTAGGTAAGCTAACCGGCATGCCTTTCGTTCCGACTGTCAGTTCTAAAGGAGAAGGGCTTTCTGAATTGCTGCAAACCGTTATCAATGTTTATGAAGGAACCGATACAGCCACCCGGCATGTGCACATTAACTACGGAACAGAACTGGAGGCATCGATCAGGGAGATTCGCAATAAAATAAAGGAGAATAAGCCTATTACCGACAAATTGTCGAGTCGATTCCTTGCCATTAAACTGCTCGAAAAAGATAAGCAGGTTCTGGAGTTAATGGCCGACTACACCAATTTTATGGACATTGCGGCAACCACACACAACGAAATCAAACGAATTGAGTTGTTGTATGCCGACGACAGCGAAACGATTGTTACAAATGCCAAATATGCATTTATAAACGGCGCACTGAGGGAAACACTGCAGGAACCAAAACCGGTGCTGCACAATACCTCCGATAAAATCGACCGGATTTTAACCCATCCATGGCTGGCCTTGCCCATTTTTGCATCGATTCTGTTTCTGGTATTTTACACAACATTTACATTGGGTGCCTACCCGATGGATTGGATTGATGCGGGCATTGGATGGTTAAGCGACGGACTTCGTTTCATTATGCCTGAAGGTATGTTGAAAGACCTGATCATAGATGGAATCATTGCGGGTACGGGCAGTGTTTTGGTTTTCCTTCCCAATATTCTGATCCTTTTCTTCTTTATATCGTTGCTCGAAGGAACCGGATATATGGCCCGGGCTTCGTTTATTATGGATAAGGTAATGCATAGCTTTGGCCTGCATGGTCGCTCATTTATTCCAATGATCATGGGCTTCGGATGCAATGTGCCTGCCATTCTTGCTACCCGAACCCTCCGCAATCCTGGTGACCGGCTGCTAACCATGCTAATCATTCCGTTTATGTCGTGCAGCGCTCGGTTACCCGTTTATATACTGATTATTTCGGCCTTCTTTGAAAAATATCAGGCATTAATACTGGTAGGGATTTATGCCTTTGGTATTGTGTTGGCATTTATTACAGCACAAATCTTCAACAAACTGATCTTCAAAAACAAGGAAACTCCATTTGTGATGGAGCTACCTACCTACCGCTTGCCTACCTTCCGCAATATTGTATTTCATATGTGGGAGAAGACTCAGCACTATGTTAAAAAAATTGCAACCGTTATCCTAATTGGAGTTGTTATAATTTGGGCTCTGGAATATTTCCCCAGAACAACGCCCAACACAGCACAATTCGAATCGGAGATTGCTGCTGTTATTGATCTGGACATGACAGAGCAGGAAGCAGAAGAGCGGTTGGAAACACTTACTATGGAAATGGAAGCCGACCGGTTAATGTATTCCTATATCGGAAGGGTAGGAAATATCATTGAACCGGTAATGGCACCGCTGGGATTCGACTGGAAAATGAGTATTGCCCTGCTGGCAGGACTCCCGGCAAAAGAGATTATCATCAGTACCATGGGAGTCCTCTATCAAACCGATGTTGAAGATTCTACCATAAACCTGCAGGAGAAGCTTAAGGCTGAAACCCACAGAGCTGGGAAGTTGCAAGGTCAGAAGGTGTTTAATACTGCATCGGCAATGGCATTTTTAGTCTTTATTCTTATCTACTTTCCCTGTATAGGCGTTGTTGCCACTATTAAAAATGAAGCCGGAAGCTGGAAGTGGGGTTGGTTTTCGGTCTTATACACAACCTCGCTCGCATGGATTATGGCATTGATAACCTATAATCTCTTTATGCTGTTTTCATGATGCAGGAAATAATCACATATAGCATAGTTGCAGCAGCAACATCAGCATTCCTCTTTAAACTTTATGCCAGGTTTTTGAAGAAAAAGGAGGTGAAGGAAAAGTGTGCTGAGCCTGAAATCAAAACAACCTCAGGATGTGGCGGTTGTGGAGCTGATTGCCCTGTAAGGCAGACTGCATTCCAAAACAGGGTGCGTTGACCAACCATTGATTTGTGGCCTGAAAATAAAATACCTGGTGAAATACCGGTTCAATTTTTCGACCAAAGTGGTTGTGAAAGTGAACCGACAGAAAAGACAAAGGGCAGATCAACATCTGCCCTTTTCTCTAACTAAACTAACTAAACCAATAAAACTAATCAAACCTAAACCTATGAAACTAAAACCGCTTCAAAGATAAGGCTTGACTAGAAATCACTAAGTCTTAAAATACCTTTCGGTCTTATTTTGAACATTATTTAATATTTGCTTAACACTCTTGGCTTTTGTATTTTTATTTATTATTCAATTCATCTTTATAATTTATTTTATAATGTTTGCATTGACATAACTTACCATAACCCAGTTTGGCAGGTAGAAATTTTAAGATATACAAGAGCAACGAAAATAGTGTCGAATATATCAGTTGGCATTTTGTATAAGCCAGGCACGAAATTCGCGATAATCGACTGACAGGGGAACGGTAGACCGCCGACCCGAAAGAAATGCTGCAAGACGGTCAGGAATGGAAACTACCCCACTTCCAACAATGGACTCCATAGTATTGAGAAACTTGGCAGGATGAGCCGTTTCCAGAAAAACACCTACCTGCCGGTCGTTGAGATACTCCCTGAGCGCTGCATATCCGCAAGCTCCGTGCGGATCGGCAAGATAACCCTCACTGGAGTAAAGTGTTTGAATTATATCCCTTATCTGGTCATCGTCATAGCGATATCCTGTTATAATTTCAGCGATATTCGGATGTGACTGTGCATAAAGATCCAGAATACGCGCAAAGTTACTGGGAGCTCCAACATCCATGGCATTGGCAATAGTTTCAACCGATGGACGGGGGGAATAGTCACCCGTTTGAAGATAGTTGTAGACTATATCATTGGCATTATTGGCGGCTATAAATCCCTTTACAGGCAACCCCATTTCCCGCGCAAACAACCCGGCCGTAAGATTGCCGAAATTTCCACTTGGAACAGAAAAAATCAAATCACGGTCTTGCAGTACACCCTGTTCCAGTAGCCTTGCGTAGGCGTTGAAATAGTAAAATGACTGAGGCAAGAAGCGCGAAACATTGATTGAATTGGCAGAGGTAAGCAACAAACTCTGGTTCAGAGTTTCGTCTAAAAAGGCTGTCTTTACAAGGTGCTGGCAATCGTCGAAAGTGCCATCGATTTCGAGCGCATGAATGTTGCCGCCTAAAGTTGTAAATTGCTTCTCCTGGATTTCGCTGACCTTTCCTTTGGGATACAGCACAACCACTTCAATGCCCTCGACATTGAGGAATCCGTTGGCAACTGCACTTCCGGTATCGCCCGATGTAGCCACTAAAACATACACTTTTTTATCGGCACCCTCAAGAAAATAGTGTAGCATTCGGGCCATAAACCGTGCCCCAACATCCTTAAAAGCCAGTGTAGGTCCGTGAAATAGTTCAAGCGACCAGATGTTCGAAGAGACAGGAACCACAGGACAATCGAAACTGAGGGTATCATATACAATCGTTTGAAGATCGTTTGGGGGAATATCGTCGCCAAAAAACTTCAATGCCACCTCGTAGGCAATTTCCTGGAAAGACTTTCCAGGCAGAGCTTTATACCAGGCCTTATCCAATTTCCGGATAGTTTCGGGCATAAAGAGTCCATTGTCGGATGCAAGGCCTTTTACAACGGCATCGCGAAGTGAAACGGCAGGAATCTGCCGGTTGGTGCTGTAGTATTTCACGTAAAACTTTTGATATTAATCCACAAAAAAACCGGCCGGAGCAGTTGTTGTCCACCCCGGACCGGATTAGAATACAGTTATCGGGTCAAAGGCAACAGCTTATTCGAGAATAGCTTTGCAATACTCAACGCACTTCCTCACTTCGGCAACAGCGTCAGAATCTTCGGGCACCGTATATTCCAGTTCGATATCGCAGGTTATAGGCCAGCCGCGCTCCTTTAAAAGCAGCAATATGTCGGCCAAAGGCGTATCCCCTTCTCCCCATGGCGTATTGGTATCGGCCGGATCGGCGTATTTTCCGGTTTTGTCTTTAAGATGCAAACTTATGATACGGTCGTGAAGCCGTTCAATTACCTCATTGGGGTGATTTCCGGTAGCACCAAAGTAGTGACCAACGTCGAAATTCAGCATAATCATGGGTCCTACTGCCAGAAAATCATCGAACGAAAAACCCTCTTGTCCGGGCTGTCCATGGTTGTGCAGAATAACGTACAGACCATGCTTCTCGGCAAACGGGTGAAGCCGCTGGGCAGCATCGAGCGAAATTTCGGTGGTTATGCCGCGGGCACCCAAAATTTTCGCAACTTCAAAAGCATAATCAATCTCTTCGTCGCTCCAGTTCGGACTCCCAATTTTAGCGATGTCGATTTTTACACCGGCATCGTTGTACATTTTGCGTAGCTCGTGAAATTTTTCCATGGGAGCCGACAAACGCCAGTTGCGATGCGCCTCGGCCTGAGCTGCACGGGCAGCCCTTACCTCTTCCTGTTGCTCAGGTGTTAGCTCGGTACCACGGGGATACATTGGCACGGGAATCTCAGGTATTCCGGCATAAGACTCAATCGTGTTTCCCATCAACTCTACAGAGGAGAGTCCGGCATCAAGCAAATATTGCAAAGTATTTTCGGCACCGCCAGGCAGACTCCTGAAGCTATAGGAAATAGCACCAATTTGCACTCCGCCAAAATTAGATCCGGAAGGAACAACCGGGGCAGGCCCTCCACAACCCATAAGGCCGGGCGCCACAAAGGAGAGAGTTAATAAGGCAGCCACACTGCCACCCAAAAAATTACGTCGCGTTTGTTGTCGTACACTGTTTTTTCGTCCGTTTACCATTGTTGGTTAGTTTTAAGTTATGTTGCGAAAAAGGATAATCAAATAAACCGCACTAAAAACACACCATCGATGGCCTTGAGTTTCTGGCCCACTTCGGCCCCCAGTTCACTTCGGTCGATGTCGATAATGTTATAGGCAATTTCGTTTCTGTTCTTATTCACCATGTTGAGAATATTTACCCCTTCGGCTCCCAAGATAGAGGCAATCTGACTCACCATGTTAGGTACATTCCGGTTGGCTACGATAACTCGCAATCCACCATTTCTTTCGAGTTCGACTTGCGGAAAGTTTACAGAATTGACAATGTTGCCATTTTCGAAATACTCCCGAATCTGATCGACTGCCATAATAGCGCAATTGGTTTCAGACTCATCGGTAGAAGCGCCCAAATGTGGAATACAGAGGGTATTTTTCATCTTCAGAACCGCTTCGTCGGGAAAATCGGTGACATACCGGGCTACCTTTCCGCTGTTGAGCGAAACTTCCAGGTCGGCATCGTTTACCAAACCACCCCGCGAGAAATTGAGGATGGTAACACCGTCTTTCATCAATCCAATCTTCTTTTCGCAGATGTAGTTTTTTGTTTCGCCGGTAAGCGGAATATTGAGTGACACAAAATCCGCATTCGCGAGTGCCGATTCAATCGAACGTGCAACAGTAATTTTATTGCTCAGCTTGAGTGCCTGACTTACCGAAAGGTAGGGGTCGTATCCAACCACCTCCATGCCCAATTGCAGTGCGGCATTGGCCACCAGCACTCCAATGGCTCCAAGGCCAATCACCGACAAAACCTTCCCCTGAATCTCATGGCCTCCGAAATTGGCTTTACCCTTTTCAACCAACTGGGGAACCTTATCACCCTCCCCGATAAGAGTCCGGGCCCAAACTACACCCCCAACAACATCGCGCGAGGAAAGCAACAACCCGGCTAGAACCAACTCTTTAACACCATTTGCATTTGCCCCGGGGGTATTAAAAACCACAATCCCTTTTTCAGTGCAGCGGTCGATAGGAATATTATTGACCCCGGCGCCTGCCCGGGCAATGGCCTTTACCGAAGAAGGTATGTCCATATCGTGCATATTATAACTACGCAATACAATGGCATCCGGATCAGCGACTTCTCCGGCAATCGAATAACGATCTGAAGGAAACTGATCCAAGCCTTTGGGATCAATCTTATTAAGCGTAAGAATCTTGTACATAGTAAATTCTTTGAAAGTGAATCTTTATTTGCAGTATGCAAATATTACAAAAAATTCGCGAATGAGCACCTATAAACTTAACCTCTGTTTACGGAATTATCACCTGATACAGCCGTTTAACCTATTAAAATGACTTCACGCTCCAGATCAATGCCGAATTGAGTTAAAACCGATTGCCTGATCTCTTCAGAAAGATCAAAAATCTGGCGACCAGTGGCATTTCCATGATTGACCAAAACAAGTGCATGGTGATGATGAACTCCGGCATCGCCTTTTCGAAAGCCCTTCCATCCGCAGCGATCGATTAACCAGCCGGCCGAAAGTTTATAGGTATTGTCGGATGCTGCAGAAAATTTCGGCATTTCAGGAAAAGCTGTGACAAGTCGATCGGCAAGTTCGGCTGAAACTACGGGATTTTTAAAGAAGCTGCCTGCATTTCCAAGCTCCGCGGGGTCTGGTAGCTTGGAACGCCTGATGGCTACAATGGCATTCCTAACATCAGCAATCGTATAGTTTTCAAGCATGCTAACCCGTTCAGCAACTCCCTCGTAACTTATAACGGGCAAAGGAAATTTATCGAGCCTGTATAGCACCGACGTTACCACGAATACCCCCTTCAGCTGATGCTTAAAAACGGAATCGCGATAGGCAAAAGCACAGTCCGCAAGCGGAATCTCAGTATAGTCGCCGGTACTGATATTTACACCGGCCACCGATACAACAACACTGGCAACCTCCTGACCATAAGCACCAATATTCTGAACCACCGAGGCTCCTACCCTTCCGGGGATCAGGGATAGATTCTCAATACCTCCCCAACCATTTAGAACACAGTATTCTACCAGGTTGTCCCAAACCACGCCGGCTCCTGCCCTCAACCAAATGTGCGAACGGTCCTCTCTCTCTATCTCTATTCCGGGCACATTGGGGTAAATAACGGTACCACGAAAATTATCGACCAGCAAAAGATTACTGCCCCCACCCAACACCAGCGTCGGCTGCCCTGAAGCAAGTGAGTTTGACTGTAAAAAGGAGAGCAAATCCTCGGTCTCGGTGAACTCAAAAAATTTCTCGGCCATTGCCTCAACCCCAAATGTATTATAACGCCCGAGGGAATATCGTTCAAAAAGTCGGATCATTTTTACCTTTTGGCCT
>DIUI01000033.1 GCA_002428215.1 Prolixibacteraceae bacterium UBA6162 | reverse complement strand
CCCTGTTCATGTTGTGCAACCTGGCTCCAAAGGCTTCGCCGATGGCCTGATGCCCAAGACATACCCCAAGGATGCTTTTCGTGGGAGCATACTGCCTGATGATGGGCAGCAGCAGACCTGCTTCTTCGGGGATTCCGGGTCCGGGCGACAGTAAAATTTTGTCGTAAACCTCGAGGTCTGATAGTTGCAGCTCGTTGTTGCGCACTACGTCGACAGGTTTGCCTGTAATCTTTTTTAAGGCATGTACCAAATTGTAGGTAAACGAGTCGTAATTGTCGATTACTATGATCTTCATTCTATTTTGGGTCTATCGTTTATCAAATTTTTGTGTTTCTCAGCTCAGGCTTTTGACCAGTCGTTGTGTGTTTAGCGGATTTGGTTGGCCATTTCAACTGCCTTTTTCAAGGCTGCCAGCTTGTTGTTTACTTCCTGTAGCTCACTCTCTTCGTTCGAATCGGCTACCACACCGGCTCCGGCCTGATAGAATAGGGTGTTTTGTTTGCTCAGAAAGGAGCGTATAATTATGGCATGGTTAAGGGTTCGGTCGAAGCCAAGGTATCCGATGCACCCCCCATAAAAACCGCGCAACTGGTTTTCGTACTGATCGATGAGCTGAAGTGCCCGGTGCTTTGGAGCCCCCGAAAGGGTGCCTGCCGGGAACGATTCACCCAATACCTTTATAAGGTTTGTATTGGGTTTAAGCTTGCCCGAAACCTGCGAAACAAGGTGTATTACATGGGAGTAAAACTGCACCTCTCTGAAGGTTTCAACAGTTACCTCCGATGCATTCCTGCTCAGATCGTTGCGGGCAAGATCTACCAGCATTACATGTTCGGCATTCTCTTTTGGATCGAGACAGAGCTTCTCTGCCAACGCCTTGTCTTGCTCATCGTTTCCGGTTCTCCTAAAGGTTCCTGCAATTGGGTGGATATAGGCCTTTTCGGCTATAATTCTGATTTGGGCTTCCGGACTGGAACCAAAAATCCGGTATTGGCCAAAGTCGAAGTAGAAGAGGTAGGGCGATGGGTTGATTGATCTGAGTGCCCTGTACACATTGAAATCGTCGCCTTCGAATTCCTGAGCAAACTGACGGGCCATAACCACCTGAAAGACATCGCCCCGGTGGCAGTGTTCCTTGCCCTTGGTCACCATATGGCGAAACTCGCTGTCGGTAATATTGGAAGTCTCTTCTCCGCGGGTTGCAAAAGGCTGACCCATAAAGTTGAGGTTCACCAGCAGATGGTGCAGATAGTCGAGCTGCGATTTTTCGCCCTTGCCAAGATTTTCCACCATATGAATCAGGTTTTTATGGTGGTCGATGGCAATCACATATTTGTAAAACGAGTATTTAACATCGGGTATCCGGTAGCCTTCCTTGGCCGGAGAGGTGAGTTGGATGTTCTCGAAATATTGCACCGCATCGAAATTCATATAGCCAAACAAACCGTTGGCCGGCAGTTCAATATTATCGCCACTGACCTCAAAAGAGCTGTAAAAATCATCCAGCAGCTGATGCAAGGGTTGCTCAGGAGTAATTTCATATTGTTTCCTGGAGCCGTCGGGCAGTTCAATTTCAACCTGGTTTCCGGTGGCTGTAAAATCGGCTATCGGATCGAAACAGATAAATGAGTAGGCATTTTCATGCCCATGATAATCGGAGCTCTCCAGCAGTATCGATTTCGGATAGAGGGTCCGCAGCCGTAAGTATACACTTACCGGGGTAACGGTGTCGGCCAGGATTTTGCGGACTACCGGATTGAATACAAGCTTATCCATTGTAACAGAATCGTTAATTAGTTTCAATTTTATACATCACTCTTGGTGGCTGCTATCAGGAAGGGCGACCTACCCCATCCGGTAAGTCGCCCTTCGTTGATCAACAGCAGAGGTGCTTAACACGGAATATGTGAAAAGTTCATTTGCCACCACCAATTGTTCTTCATTTTCATGCTTTTTATATCAAAAAGGCCCACCTCTGAAAGAAGCAGGCCAGTCTATATTGTTTTTTACGCCAAAGTCATATTGCTTCTTATCTGTTCGGATAAAAACGCCACCACGACCAATTTGTAATTTGTAAACGCATTTTTTGTGTTAAATCGGCTGCAAGGAAGAAATTTTTTGAATAAAATGCAACAAGCTGACCAAAAAATTAATCTTCTTCATACAAATAAAATTTTACCATTCTTTGGTTGCATGTCAGGCAAAGGAGTTTCTTCGGACCCGAAAGTTGGATCGCATTCTTATTTGGGGGGTTGTTGCGCCTAAGGTCAAAGAATTTTACCAATAGCAGACAGGGTCGATGCCTCTTCAAAAACCGACTGCTCTTTTTTCGTAGTAATTCGCAAAATTTTAAGTACTTCCCGCTGCTGGACAACGTGATCGGCCAGGATGATGCCTTTCTCCAACAGCTGCTGTTTCTGCTTTTTTGTAAGAGAAGTCAGGGCTGTAACCGGAAAAAGTGCATACCGCTCCACCAACTCCCTAAGGTTCTCCTTTTCAGGAAAACTCCAGCTAACCAGATGAAGTCCGGCGCAAGTGCCAAAGGCTTCGGCGTCGCTGCTGAAGCGGGTATTGGTGACTATCCAGCCCTCAAAGTGCTGGTTGGATTCGGGATGCAGCTCCCGCAATTTTGCAACGATGTCGAGAAACCGGGAATTAACATAGAGTGGAACCTGTACACCACTTATTTTTGACGGTTCGTTGCGGTATTTGCATTCAACGAGTATGGTAAGCAGGTTCTTGGTAGCTTTGACATCCACTTCGTGAAACACACATTTACCCTCCATGGTGATGCCCGTTTCGGCCGAAAAACCACGTTTCCTGAAGATCTCGCCTACAAATTTTTCGAAAGGATAGCCGGTAGGTCCGAGTTCCATAATAGCGCTCTTGAGGCTATATCTTGCGGCCAGCGCCCGCATCTTTCTGCGCAACAGTCCGAAGGCCATACGGTAGATGGTCTTGGTGGGAATTCCATCGTGCAATTTTGGGATGATTTCGCCGACCACCCAATGTGCTATATCGGGAGGGGTTCCTGCCCTCTGCAGCGAATCGGTAAGTTTTTTCGCAGAGAAGGGCTGCTTTTCCCCCGACTGTTTCTTAACCAGTATCTTTTTGGTCATCTGAAGAGCTTTTTCATTGCGCCTAAAGATAGCGATAATGCTTGCAAATGCGATGTATTAAACAAATCGTAAAAGGAGTTTTCAGTAGCTAAGTTTAAGTTAAAAAGCGCCGGAAAAATGTAACTTAGCCATCTGTTCAAACGGGGGCGAGCAGAACCACTTTTGAAAGGATCTGCAAACGAATTTACCGCTTTATTCTCTGTCCTTAGATAAGCAGGAAGTAAGCCGTCTGTCATTAGCAGTGACAGAGTTTGTGCGCCTAAATGAGGTTGAAATTGTAAGTGGCATCAAATAAACTGAAGCATGGAACTATTTACCGAACACTTTCCCATTGTTCATATTCTGAACCAGTTCTTTCTCACTTTTCTTATGGTAATCAGTATGGTGCTGGTTTCGCGCACCTTTGTGGCAGGCACCCGTTATTCGCCCATTCTAATCATTGTAATCTTTGGTCTGACAATGGGTTACATCATGGTAAATACCGGACTTGCCACACCGGGACTTCCGGAGTTTCCGATAATGGAACTTGGAAGCAGGGTTACGATTACGGCACTTATGGCCTCATTCTTTGTGGGCGGTCAGGAGATCCGAAAGCTGATTATGCATAAAAAAATTGATCCGGGCGATATTGTGGTCCCATCGTCGGAGGAGCTTTTTTTAGGAACAAGGGCTACTCAGTTTATGTTTCTGATACGTGCCTTCTTTATTCTGGTGGGGATTGAGTCGTTAAAGCGGATGATTACCGGACATAATTCAGGCGATGTCCTCGACCGTTTTTATCCACTGCTTGGATACCTGGGCGTGGTTGCTTCTATCATTTTAATCGATCACCGGGCCAAAATTGTTAACAAGGCGGCATATATCCGCAAAGGCATTCTTGAAACTACGGTAATTGTCCTCCTTCTGGTGGCTGCCTGGCAAATTTCGCAATGGATCAGACCGGTGATTGCCTTGCCCGAAATCTTCTTTGCCATGATTTTATCTGTATCCCTTGGAATGGTTATGGTGCAATGGAAATATGGTCCAACCATCAGAGCCCTGCTTTTTGCCGGAATACCGGTGGTGCTTGCTGCCAACTTTATGGTTGGAGGCTCGCGCATTGCCGAGGCCTTTCAGCTTAGTGGTATGACCGATGTTCTGTCGTTCGGATTTTTTGGACAGCTATTCTGGATGTTCGGTGGTCTTGCCCTGCTTATTGGGGTTGCCAAAGCCAACCATATCCGGAATCTTGCTCCGGGAATGGCTGGATCACTTTCGCACTCCGGACTCACCGGAGCCTGTACAGCAGGAGATTTAGGCCCCGAGGCGGCAGTCCGTGCGCCCATCATGATCAATATTCCGTTTATAGGACACATTTTCGTATTTTCCATTCTGGCTGCCAGTGCTGTAAACAATCAGCTTATCTATTCATACTCCATACTGGTTTTGATAGTTGGGTTGGCGCTAACGGCAATCTCTTTGAGGAGCCTTCGCAAGGCTGGTGGAAACGATGCCAAGGAGATTAAAGACCTGATGTTGTTTTCGCTCGGGTGGCAACTGGTGGCTGTATTTGGGGGCTTGATTTTTCTCTCGCTTTCAGGAATGGGTCTCGATGATGCTGTTATGGCGAACTCCTCTGCCTTGTCGCACTTCGGACTCTTTGCCGCCATTCAGGGAGGTATGTTCGGAGAGCAGGCTTCGCTTATGATTGCCTTTGTATTTGCTATGCCATTTTTGGTGCATCCTCTGGTTTTTGGAATCTTCGGAAAGGCTGCCGGAAATAATGGCGTTATGCCTGCAAGGTTCGTCTATTTTCTCGCTCTGGCCGGACTTGCCGGTGTATTAATCGCCGTTCTTTAACCCCGTTTTTTACTTAAAAGCTCAATCATTTTCTGCCTATGTCTGTTAAAAAATCGACCCAAGTTTATCGTACCGATATGGTATCACTCGGTATTGCCCGGGGACAAAAGGAAACCGTTCCCTATCTTTCGGGTACTACCGAGTACGACGAATCAGGACGGCCTACCCTACAGGTCACCTACTCGCCGGAAGGCGTTATCACTGAAAAGACCATTTTGGGCTACGATGAGGCTGGCCGGGTGATTCGACAGCTGCACTTTTCGGAAGAGGAGGAGGGTGCCGGAGAGAAAAGTTTCGAATACGATAGCAGCGGGAAAGTGCTGGCCGAAAAAACCCACTATCTCGATGGCAGTATCGATACCACTTCTTATCTATACAACCAGCAAAATCAACTGGTAGAAAAGGTAACCCACAACGAGGATGGCGAAACTGAAGGGGTAGAGCATTTTCGGTATAGTGGCGAACATCTTATCGAACATGAGATTGTAGATGCCGATGGCGAGCGGGTCTCTATTGAACAGTTCGAGTATTCAACCGCAGGTAAGATGTTAATGCATCAGCAAGAGAATGATGAGACTGGGGAGTTCTTTCGCCTCAAGGTTGAGTATGATGTAGCCGGACGGCGCATTGCAGAGCGGTTCTACGACGACGAAGACAATTTATTGGAGACCACCTATTTCACTGAGGGAGACAAGGGAGAAGTGCTTCAGACCATCGAAGAGCAGGGGCGCAGCCGGAAGGTAAAAGATTTCCAGTACGACGAGCAGGGTCTACAACTTGGCTATACCGAAACCAACGAGCGAGGTGAACAAATAGTGGTGGTTAGCCATCAATATGATTCAGCTGGTAATCCCCTCCATACACTGGTGTTTGTTAACGGTGGCGGCAGGGTTACAGGCAGTCAGCACTATACCCTCGATTACCGCCATGAGTGGCACGATTAACCAATCCTCTGGGAATTGTACAAGGGGTTAAGAAGGGCTATCTACGCCATAGTATTGTTTTGATTTTGCCTCTTTTTCAATCTAAAACCGGGTAGTCGGTTAACTTTCAATTCCAAACGGAGTTTAACGTACCCGTTCTCCAACAATACGCTGCGTCTCCTGTACTTTCCGGGCATAAAAGTAGCCAAGGCCGCCTGGGTTTAGGTTCGACCTTACGTTGGCCGGTGGTCCCGAGAAGAGTGGATTGTTGAAACCTGATTCATTTCTGAGCTCCGAAATAAAATTGAAATAGTCGGCGGAGAGTGCCGACATAACTGTAGTTATGGTATCTCCCGGTTTGATCTGTTTTCCATCGAAAAATGCAATGTTAAAACCGTTGGTGTTTTGTCCGTTGAAAAACCGGTCGGGGGTAGCCACGGTTCTTGATATTGCATCCTGACCTTCTGCTGCATTGACATAGGTATCGAATTTGTAATAGTCGGTCGAAGGGGGGTCCTGGGCATAAACCGATACCAACCAGAAATCGAAACGGTCGTTGTATTCAATTCGTATCGAGTCGAGTCTGAAATCGGTTTCGGGCATATAGGCCTCTGCGCTATAATTTACCGATCCTCCAATCGCTTCTTTTAATTCAATTTTCAGGGTATAATTGCTGCCGGGAATTCCCTTGTAGGGCTCAGGCAAAAGATAATAGCCCGGAAGATTTTCGAATTCAGCAAGCAGGATATCCCGCTCTTTGCTTTGCAGCAATATGCGGGCACCCTTCACGGCCGGGGGCTCCTGGGTATAGAAGTAATCGGTGGTGGTGGTAAGCCTTATCATGTGGTTTCCACGCTGATTGGTAACCCCTCCGTCGACAACCAGACGAATAAAGCTGCTGTCGAGTTCCAGATCAATCTGCTCTGTGCAGGAGCTCAGGAGGGCAGCACCGGCAAGAATCGACAAGCAGAGATTTCTGATAATCATGGGGTTAAAATTTAAAATTATAGGTGATGGCTGGGAGAATCCCAAAAAGGTAGGTCATTTCGGCGAAGGTGCGGTTGGGGTTGTTCTCTTCCTGTACAAAATTAATTACCCACGGATTTTTTCTGCCGTACGCATTGTATACCGATAGATTCCACTCACCGTTCACTCTCCGTACTTTATCTCCTTTACCTTTTAGCGTAACCGATAGATCCAGGCGGTGGTAATCGGGAAGTCGGTAGGCATTCCGGTCGGAGTATACCGGAACTACAAAGTTGCCAATGGTAAACCTGCCGGTAGGGAAGGTCACCGGAGAACCGGTAGCATATACCCAGTTGGCGCCGGCCACAATACGTCGGCCAAGGCTGTAATTCAAAACTACCGAAACATCGTGCGGTCGGTCGTAGCTGGCGGGGTATGGGTTACCTCCATTGATGGTGGCAATCTCTCTGAAGGTTCTCGACCATGTATAACTTAGCCATCCGTTAAGTTTCCCTTCGGTGAGCCTTATCAGTGCCTCTATTCCGTATGACCAGGCTTTGCCGAAGCGCAATTCTCCTTCGAGGTTGTCGTTGAGCAAAAGCTCGGCATGATCGCGAAAGTCGATGGCATTTTGGTTCTGTTTGTAGAAGCCTTCGAGGGAGGTTTCAACCCTGTACAGGGGCAAATTGTGAAAAATTCCGGCCGACCACTGATC
Organism: Prolixibacteraceae bacterium UBA6162; assembly: GCA_002428215.1. Next base: position 4,961 of record DIUI01000033.1, on the reverse strand, counting down.
GCCAAGTTGTGGTTTTACATGGGGAGAAGAAGGGAACCAAATATCAAGAGGCGTTCCGGCGGTAGAATTTCGCGCCAGATGCACATACTGAACATTTCTATTATAGGCAGCCTTAATGGATGTGTTGGGCACGAACTGCCAGGCCAGGCTGAAGCGGGGTTCAGCGGCAAAATAGCGGTTAAACACTTCGCCCTTTGCATAAGAAGCAGAGTCGGAGATGGCGTAATTTTCATCGTACTGGTATTGTGTTGCCTCGCCCAGGTTGCTAAAGCTGCTTACTCTTAACCCATATTTCACCACCAATTGTGATGAAAGGTTCCACTCGTGGCTCAGATAAACCCCTTCCTGCAGCGCTTTCTGTCTGGGCACCTGTATGGTGGTCCAAGGGGATTCGCTACCGGTAGGCACTACGCTTCCGGGGTTAAACTGATGGTAGGTGCCAATGGCGCCAAAACGCAGGGTGTGTCCCATCTGTGCGTACCATGTAAAGTCGGCTTTGAGGGTGAAATCCTGCATGTTTGCACTCCAGTCGAAGGCATTCTCCTGCTGCGGGGGAATACCTAAAGTGTAGTCGAAGCGCGATGAAAGCACCGAAAAATTGGAAAAGAGGTTGGGGCCAAACAGGTGATTCCAACGAAGGGTAGCCGTCTGATTTCCCCATCCTACCCGAAAATTGTCGTTTTTGAAAATATCTTCCCCCAAATATCCCGAAAGAAATATTCGGTTCCGGTCGTTGATTACGTAGTTGGCTTTTCCATTAAAGTCGTAAAAAAAGAGGGCATTGTTGCGAAGCTCCTCATCTTTGGCAAATTGTAAAAACAGGTCGGCATAGGTGCGCCTTCCTGCCAGCATAAAAGACGAACGGTCGCGCTGAAGGGGCCCCTCGAGGGTGAGGCGCGACGAAATGGTGCCTACTCCCCCCTGACCGGTAAATTTTTGCAGATTGCCGTCGTTCATGCGTACATCAACTACTGATGAGAGACGGCCGCCATATTCTGCCGGAATGTCTCCTTTACTAAGCTCCACGCTTTTTACCGCATCGTTGTTGAATACCGAAAAGAATCCGAGCAGATGCGAAGGGTTGTAAACGTTTGCCTCGTCGAGCAGTATGAGGTTCTGATCGGGGCTGCCTCCTCTTACGCTAAAGCCGGAGCCCCCTTCTGAAGTAGCCTGCACTCCCGGCAGGAGCTGAATTGCTTTAATTACATCCACCTCACCCAAAAAGGCGGGAATCTGACGAATGTTTTGAATGTCGAGTCGGGTCACCCCCATCTGGGGTTTCAATAGATTGTCGTTGAAGCGCTCACCCACAACCACAACTTCACCGATTACCTGTCCGGCCGGAACCATAGCGACATGAATAAGGGTATCGCGCGAAAGTCTGAATACTATGGTTTGCCTGTCATACCCCAGATAGGATACCCCCAGTTTAACATCTCCGGCCGGAACCCTGATCGAGTAGTAACCATAGGGGTTGGTCATTGTTCCGAAGGAGGCGTTGAATACCGCCACCGAAGCTCCAATCAACACTTCGCCGGTAGTCGCATCACGCACATAGCCGCTTACGGTTATGCCGCTGCGTTCGGGCACCTCTTCAGCAGCCAGAAGGTATAGGGATGGAAGCAATAAAAGAAGCAATAAGCCCTTTTTTGCTCCGCTAATGTATCTCATGGTATTCATTCAGCCGATTCCAATACAGAATCCGTGCCTAAAACAGCATTCTTGCTCTTATTGTTTGAGGAATTGTTTTGAGTTCCTTTAAAATTTCGGTTCCCGGTTCATTTTCGGTATCGATAATAACATATCCTATGTCGCCATCGGTTTGTAAATAGGCCGCCGCAATGTTGATCGATTTCTCGGTAAAGATGCGGTTCACCTCATTCAGCATGCCGGGCATGTTTTTGTGAATATGCAGAAAGCGCTGTTTTTCAACATTTGGAGCCAGCGATATTTGTGGGAAGTTTACCGCTCCTATGGTGGATCCGTTGTCGCTGTATTTAATGAGTTTTTCGGCCACTTCTGTTCCAATTTTTTCCTGCGCTTCGCGGGTGCTTCCTCCTATATGGGGGGTAAGGATGGCATTGTCGAACGATTGCAGTACCGATTCAAATGGCTCCTTATTGGAAGAGGGTTCTACCGGAAAGACATCGGCCGCCACTCCGGCAAGATGGCCGCTGCTTAATGCCTTTGCAACTGCCTGGTAATCTGCCACCGATCCTCTGGAGGCATTGATCAGTACCGATCCCGGTTTCATTAACTCCAGTTCGGCAGTCGAAATCAAATTTCGGGTTGCATCGGTTTCCGGCACATGCAGTGTTACCGCATCAGATACAGCCAGAAGTTCGTTCAACGAGTTGCAGGCAACTGCATTGCCAAGGCTTAGTTTCTTTTCTATGTCGAAATAGTAAACATTCATACCCATCGCTTCTGCCAGCACCGAAACCTGCGAACCTATATGCCCGTATCCAACTATTCCTAAATTTTTGTCGCGTACTTCGTAGGATTGTCCTGCCGATTTAAGCCATTCACCCCGGTGGGCCGCAGCGTTTTTCGATGGGATCTCCCGCAAAAGCATAATGGCTTCGGCAATCACCAGTTCGGCCACGGAGCGGGTGTTGGAAAATGGGGCATTGAATACGGGAATTCCTCTCAGTTTTGCAACCTGTGTATCCACCTGGTTGGTACCAATGCTAAAACATCCGATGGCAAAAAGTTTGCCCGCCTTTTCGAGCACCGATGGAGTAAGCTGGGTGCGCGAACGGATGCCGATAATATGAACCTCTTTTAGCTTTTCGTGCAGCTCCTCTTCGCTGAGTGCGGTGGTAAGGTTTTCAATGTTGCTGTACCCGGCCTCCTTAAAACAGTTTACAGCCGAGCTGTGTACACCTTCGAGCAGCAATATTCTGATTTGGTTTTTGCTGAGTGAAACCCTGCGTTTCATGGAGTTGATGTTGGTTTACGCAAATATAACCACCCTTGGGAGGGTTAACGCTAATCTTTTGGTTTCTTAACGATTAAACAACATGAGACAGGAACAATTTTGAAAAGCTTACGTTCTATATTCATTTAACTCAAGCGGAAATTTTATGATGCAGGCACTTCCAATTCATCGGTACGGAAAACCGGAAGTTCTCACCCTGGAAAGGGTTCCAATGCCGGCAGCAGACAACGATAAACTTCTTGTGAAGATACACGCTGCTGCTGTTAATCCGGTAGACTATAAAATCAGGAATGGCTCGATCTGGTTTGTTTCGGGTTTTCGGTTTCCCAAAATACTGGGTGGCGATGTGGCAGGTGTTATTGAACAGGCTCCCAGGGGGAGTAAATTCAAAGTTGGCGACCGCGTGTTTGCCATGCTCGACTTCAAAGGGGGCGGATATGCTCAGTATGCTGCTATCCGCGAGGAGTATCTGGCTGTCATTCCCGGATCGGTCTCGTTTAACGACGCGGCGGCAGTGCCCCTGGCAGGTCTGACCTCTTTGCAGGCTCTGCGCGATTTGGGTAATATCCGCGAAGGAATGGAGGTATTGGTGTATGGTGCCTCGGGTGGGGTTGGTCATCTGGCTGTTCAGATTGCCAGATACTTTGGCGCCCGCGTTACAGCAGTGTGCAGTGGCCCCAACGTTGACTGGGTGCGCCAGCTAGGTGCCGATGTGGTAGTTGATTACACTACAACGCCTATTGTTTCTACCGGACTCAGGTTCGACATTGTATATGATGCAGTAGCAGCACTTTCGTATTACCGTTCCGTTAAAATACTTGCTAAGGGTGGAACATACATCTCCACCATTCCTTCGCCGGGGGTATATCTTAGCCATTTCCCGGCGCGAATAAATGGTCACGCCTCCAGGGCCATATTGGCCCGCCCGTCGGGAGCTGATCTGGAAATTCTCTCAGAGATGATGCGTTTGGGTAAGCTCAAGCCGGTGGTAGAACAACTCTTTCCTCTTTCGGAAGGAGCGAAGGCGCACCATCGCATCGAGACCGGTCGAGTGAAGGGGAAGCTGGTCCTCGTTACAGATTAGAGGAGGTATCCTTACCCGGGTTTTGACCTTCATTTACTGTAGAAAAAATTGCCGGTTTAACTTGCTTCATGCTGTAAAATTGACGTAACTTTATCAGTAAATTCAATGCCCTGTGTTGGGTAAATAAAGTGTGTCTCTTCCCGGGCTTCGGCCGACCTTTTTCCGATTTCCTGGCAGATTGCCCGACAATCTGCAGGTAATTTACCTTCCGATATTTATGGAATAAAATCTCTGCTGTATGCAACTTTACGGCAATTTTTTAAAATTCAGTGTATTACTGATTTTGTTGTTAATTCACTCTTCGTGCGATTTCTTAAAACCAGTTGAGGATCCTGCCTCAGAAGAAGAACCTCCCGGCAGCCAGTCCATCACGGCCATTTCTGCCCATTCGAATTACGCAATTTATCTTACCAGTAAAGGGGAGGTATATTGCGTTTATATGAGTTTTACCTATGGACCAGCCCTTAAAAAGTCGAAGGTTCGCGGACTTAAGGATATTGTTGAAATATCGGCAGGCCCGGCGAACCATATGCCAACTGTTTATGATTGTATCGCTCTCGATAAAGAGGGCAGGATCTTTGTCTGGGACTTCGACATTATTGCTGAGCGCGCGGATTCAGCAGTGGCTTTTCCCTTCTCCTCTGCCTTTGGTTCGGCAAAAATTACCCATGTTGCCTCCGGAGGGGTTAACTTTCCCTTTTATGCAGCTACCGACAGCAATGGCGGGCTTTGGACATGGGGCTACAATCCTGACTATGCCTTGGGAGATTCCTCCATCGTTGCTAGCAGGGCACAGCCGGCAAAGATTGCGGGGTTTAATCAGCCGGTAAAGCAGCTGGTGGGTGGAACTACCCAAATGCTGGCACTTACCTCCTCCGGACACATCTATCAATGGGGTACGATTAGCGCGCAGGATAAGGAAGTCTACAAAAAACC
>DIUI01000007.1:12792-17413 GCA_002428215.1 Prolixibacteraceae bacterium UBA6162 | reverse complement strand
GTGATAAGGTTAACGCCTTCGTTCGATGCACCCTGGTTGCCCATTTGTGTAGCTACCTGATACTTTTCTGTGAGTTTGGTCAGCAGCCTTGATTCATATACGGTGTGGGTAAGCGGCTTTTCGGTATATACATGTTTTCCCATCTGAATAGCGTATGCAGAGGTAATAGCATGGGTATGGTCGGCGGTTGCCACCATAACGGCATCCATATCTTTGCCCAGCTCATCGTACAATTTGCGCCAGTCTTTATATACTTTGGCATTGGGGTACCTGTCGAAAACAGGCTTGCTGTATTTGAAGTCCACATCGCACAAACCGATGATATTTTCGGTTTCCATGCCCCTTAGGACGCCCGCTCCGCGACCACCTACTCCAATACCTACAATGTTCAGCTTGTCGCTGGGGGCCTTATGGCCCAGACCGGCAATTACATTGCTCGGCAGGATGGTTACTCCTGCTGCTGCTGCAGCAGTTGTACCCAGGAAGTTTCTTCTGGTAACCTGATTAAAATTTGATTCAGTTTTCATACATTCATTGGATTAAGAATTGATACATGGTGCTAAAATAGCATTTAATAGGGCTGTTTTAATGCCTGTTTGACCAACTAAAGTTTGTCCTTTCATTTTTTGAAACCCATTCCAATCGGGAGCCAATCGTAAAAGTGCTCTGTTTATGGACTATTGAAGCGTTTAAGCAGTGCGTTTATCGCTCTGAATAGAGCACAAAACAGCCAAACTTTAACACTAATTAACAATGGGGGGTAATGTTTATGCTGCAATTGGCATGAAGGCTTTCGTTCTCATCCAAAACTAAGAATCGAGTCCATCTTTGGCAGCCTGGTGTTGCAGCTTAGTTAAGCTTCGGAGAAAAACTCTTTTCCCCGCCCACTTCAAACCTTTTTAACACCCGAAGAGTTGGATTATACTTAATAAATCTCCGAAGAGGTGCCATAAAATTTCTTTCATGGCACTCTTCAGAGACTATTGCAAAAGGTTTAAATTAATATGGATTTTGATCCAATTCAGGATTTCTGTTCAACTCGTTCGACGAGATGGGAAAGAGTAAATTTTTCTCCTGATAGGTGGCTCCCCAGAAATTGGTGTAACCAATTACGTTGGTAAAGCTAACCTGTCCCGGATTATTTAAATTGGTTACCGGAATCTGACGTGTTCTCTGAATATCTCCCCAGATTTTAAATTCAAGAGAGAATTCTCTGAGACGCTCCTTCCAAACCTCTTTCACGAAGTCGTCGGCTGTTAATCCGGCAAGGGTAGCCTTAACTTCAGCAACGGTCTTCGATGGGAAAGCACGCTGACGCACCTGTGCAAGGTAACCTGCGGCTTCGTCAATCGATCCTCCTGATCTGGCCAGTGCTTCAGCTGCAATCAACAAAGCTTCGGCATATCGGTAGATGGTGATATCTTTTACAGCAGCGGCCGAACCTTCTTCAAAGAGGGCTTTGTCGTCGTGCCATAGATAGGGTGCCGGAGCAAAGTTCCAGGTTTGCGTTCCACGGGTGAGCGTAGAGTGATAAAACTGCTTCTCTTGTACCCTGTAGTCGGTTGGTTCGTATGCTGCGAGCAAATGAGGCATTGGCTGATACGCATTGTTGGTAATAGAATATTTAAAGATACCCCAGCCTTGTGCTTCTACCGGATAGGAATAGATGGGCAACCATGCTGCATTGGCGATACCAGAAGCATATTCATATACGTAGAGGTACTCTTTTGTGTTGTCAGATGTACGCATTACATTATAGGCGCTCGTTTCAGGAGTTGATCCGTGCTGTATAAGTGCGTAGTTTCCGCTGTTAATGATAGATTTGGCAACGGTAGCTGCATCGGCATACTTATTGGACTGCAATGGGAAACCACTCATGGTGAGCAACACATCGGCCAGTAGAATTTCAACCGAACCTTTGGATACTCTGAACCCGTTTTCAGGCATTGGGCGACTGGGGAGATTGCCTTGGCTTATGGCTGCCTGCAAGTCACTTACAATTAAATCATATACAGCACCAATTTCTGCTCTTTTGATATAGAGGTTATCCAACGACTCGTAAGGTTCTGTAATCAGAGGCACTTTTCCGAAGAATCGTGTCAGCCAAAAGTAGTTGTATGCCCTGAAAAAACGAGCTTCGGCCATAAGTTTGTTCTTGTCGGCTTCGCTCATATTGGCTGTAGTAGGAATGTATTTGATGGCTGTGTTGGCCCTTCCAATCGCAAAGAAACTTTCGTTCCATATTCCGTCGAGGGTACCTACAAAGTTCACCGGATCTACAGTAAGGGTTTGAGCGTAGCTTACAAAAATCTCCTGTCCTTTATATCCGTTGTCGAAAAAGTTTGAGAGATAACCTCCAATCATAGCGCGCGATCCGCTATAAGCACCACTGGCGTGGTAAAAAGTGGGTGCTCCTATTCGGTAAAGACTGTTAACGACCCCTTGGGCATGCTCCGGTTTGGTAAAATATTGTCCGGTAGTAATCGAGCTTCTGGGCTCTTCTTCCAGAAAATCGGCACATGAAAATACCAGAAAACCTAAACTTAACAGTATGAGTATTTTTTTCATAATTTCTACAATTTAAAGGTTAAAAACTAACATTCACACCGAAGGTAAACGTCCTTGGTTTTGGATACTGGAAGAAAAAGACGTTCTGCGACCACAGACTGGTTCCCGAAGTAGCTTCAGGATCATAACCCTGGAAGTCTTTGGAGTCGACTACAAATGCATTGTCGACGCTTACATAAAGTCTGAGGTTGCTGATACCATAGCCGGCCATGCGGCTTTTATCGACTGTGTAACCGAGTGCAAATAAATTACCCCTCAAATAAGAGGCATCTGCAACCCAGCGGTCGTCGGCGCGGCTGTTTTGACCTACACCGGCAAGTCCTGCGTTTCTCAGTTCCTGAACCATTGTGTTCTGGTTGGTAGGAGTCCATGCTTCATAAAGCACGGTCTTGAGACTGTTGCTCAACCCAGTCCTGTCTTCCGTAGAGTGATAGTATTGCTGAATAATGCTTCCACCAATTACAAACTGGAGGTCGGCAGTGAAATCGAAGTTTTTATACCTGAAATTGTTGATGAAACTTCCTGTCCAATCTGGCAATCCATTGCCAAGTATTTCGCGATCTGTTGATCTTTTTGCTTCACCTGGTTTTGCGCCCACTTTGGCTGCTTCTGCAGCTTCATCGGTTCCCCAGATGCCTAATCTGCGGTAGCCATAGTAAGATCCGAGGGGTTCGCCAACTCGCAAAATGATGTTACCCGAAACCCATCCTTCGAGCAGGATGTCTTCGTTATTGTCACCCAACTGCAATATTTTATTTTGGTTATAGTTTGCGTTCACAGTAGTGCTCCATTCGAAATTTGCACGTTCCACATTGCGGGAAGTAAGCATAAGGTCCATACCCTGGTTTTGTACCGAACCGATGTTGTACATAACGGAGTTGAAACCGGTAGTGCGGGGCAGTGGTTTGGCCAACAGCAGGTCGGTGGTCTTTTTGTGGTAATAGTCGGCATCCACCATTAACTTGTTGTCCCAGAGGCCAAGGTTTATCCCTATATCGAACTGGGCGGTTTTCTCCCATTTGAGATCTGGATTTGCCAGGTTGTTCACAAAAGTACTGGCAGCCCTTGTTCCATTGATGAGGGTAGTCCCGGCGTTGATTACTCCCAGTGATTGGTAGGTAGCGAGCTCAGAGTTACCGGTTAAACCGTAACTGGCGTGCAATTTCAGGTTGTTGATGGTTTGCGACTCTTGCATGAACGACTCGTTCGAGATAATCCAACCCAATCCTGAAGAAGGGAAGAATGCATATTTGTTGTTTTTACCGAATTTCGACGAACCATCGACCCTTGCGGTTACAGTAAGCAGGTAGCGATTTTTAAACGCTTCGCTAACCCTAACAAAATAAGAGTTCATTGCCCAACGGTTGTAACTGGAAGTTGGAGTACTTGGCGTGGTTCCTACACCAAGGTTGTTGTATTTATAAAAATCGTCAGAGAAACCGCTGGTTGAGCTTCCATGCGAATTAAAGGTGCGCTCCTGCCAACTAAGCCCGAGTACAGCATTGAAGCGGTGATTGTCGACTACCTTATCGTAGGTAAGGTAGGTCTCTTCCTGCCAGTAGAGCGACTCTACATTGGAAATAGATGCACTACCGTTAGGATAGGATATGTTTCTAAGATCGGTGGGCGAGTAGTTGGCATCTTTGCTGTGTTGGTTATCGATACCAAATTGAGTTTTAAGGTCTAACCCTTCGGCAAGATGGAAGGTCAGTGCAGCGTTTCCAAAAATCTGAGTGCGGAAACGATTTCTCTCCTGAGTAGTAAGTACGTGAACAGGGTTGGCCATACCTTCGTTACCATAACCGGGGGCATCTGCATTGTAGCTCCAACGGCCGTCAGGAAATTTAACCGGCAGTATAGGAATCATCTCAATCATAGTTCTTCTCGGCATTTGGTGTCCACCAGTCTCTTCGGCTTCGTTACCCCATACTTTGTTTACCATAACGTTCATCCCAACCGAAAGCCAGTCTTTGACTTTGGAGTCGAATGTCATTCTTGAATTTACTCTTTTCAGGTATGAATTGAGCATAAGGCCCTGCATGTCGCTGTAGTT
>DIUI01000007.1:0-12633 GCA_002428215.1 Prolixibacteraceae bacterium UBA6162 | reverse complement strand
GTTCCTACGCTGGCAAAGCCGTTGTATGAAACGATTACCCCCTCTTTGTCGTAACCTCTTTTTGTGGTAACCAGGATTACTCCATTGGCACCGCGTGCTCCATAAATAGCAGTAGCTGAGGCATCTTTTAACACTTCGATTCTTTCGATATCGTTGGGGTTAACCAGCTGGAAATTTTCCATAACAACACCATCCACCACATACAATGGGTTTGAAGTGGTGTTGATGGTACCTATACCTCTGATAATAACTCTGGGAGTACCGGTTGGTGAACCTGAGTTGTTGAAAATGTTTACACCGGCTGCTTTACCCCTTAGGCCCTGAAGGGCGTTAAAGCTGGGTGCTCTGAGTATATCATCGGAAGTTGCTACCGAAATCGACCCGGTTAAGTCTGACTTGCGTTGTACCCCATATCCTACGGCAACAACCTCTTCAAGACCAATGGTTTCGTCTTCGAGCATGACATTGATGGTAGTTTGGTTGCCTACTACTACCTCCTGCGCACGCATTCCCACAAATGAGAAAACCAGCGTTGCGTTGGCCGGCAGATTACCGATGGTGTAGTTTCCGCTCATATCAGTAATGGTTCCCATGGAGGTACCTTTCACCAATACCGTAACACCGGGTAAAGCGAGTCCGCCACGGTCGGTTATCCTGCCCGAAACACTCCTTTGCTGCTGATTCACCGCTGATGTAGCAGGCAGATCGCGGCTAGAAAGAACAATCTGACGATCGATAATATTATATGCCACATTGTTTGAGGCAAATAGTTGGTCCAGAACCTGATTGATGTTTAGGTCACTGCCACTGATATCCACCAGGCGGTCGACATCGACCAGTTTGCTGTTGTATAAAAAGAAAAATTCAGAGTTCTCTTCAATCTGGTGGAGGACATCCTTAACCGATTGACCTCTTGCGTTGAGATTCAGCTTTGCATTCTGGGCATAGGCCTCGATTGCATAAGTTTGAAAAACTCCAAGTAGTAATGCAAGTAGTGTTAGTTTCATAGCTCTAAAAACTTTTGATTTCCAGATGCTAAGTGCGCCCGGAAGGATCTTACATTGAAATTTTTTCATACATTTGATTGGTTTTAAATTTTTACTAAAATCGTTGGTACGCCTCTTTTTTAAGAGGGTATCGGTAGAATTGGAAGGAGGATGGGCCAACATCTTCCTTCTTCTTTTTTAATCTTTTTAGGAATTAAAGCATAGGCAACCGGTTTTTGATTTTTGTTGGTATATTTTGATCATTGATTGAATCTCTAATTTCGTTTCCGAAGTATGATTTTTTTCTGGGTATAAACATCATACGCCTGTTTTTCGCGCGGAACAACTGTGTACCGGATAGGCGCCGAGAGGGTAAGCAGTTCAAGAATCTGATCGATCGATTCGTCTTCGAAGGTTGCTGTATAAATATATTCCCTGATGGCGGGATTATCGATTTCGATTGATACATTGAACCATCGGTTAAGTTTGCGTACAACCTCATCCATGGCATCGTCTTTAAAAATCAATCTGCCTCCAATCCATGCCACATGTTTCTCGGTGTCAACTTGCGAAATAGCAATGGAATTGTCGTGGAAACAGTATAGTGCGTGCTCTCCGGGTGTCATTTCCGAAAGCTTGTTCGGGGCATGGATGTTACCACTGGCAAGTTCTATTTTACCCGATTGAAGCACAATTTCGGTGCGCTCTTCGTGTTGGTAGCTGATGATGTTGAAACGAGTTCCCAAAGCCCTTACATGCAGCCTCCCGAGCGAAACTACAAACGGCTTCTGAGGATTGGTTTTAATATCGAAAAAGGCTTCGCCTGATACCTCAACATGGCGCAAGTCGCCTGTGAATTCTGATGGATAGGTTATTGTTGATGAGGAGTTTAGCCATACCCTGCTACTGTCTGGCAGATAAAAATGAGCCTTTACACCCGGTGGAGTTGCATAGGTGTGCATTACCACCGATAAATTGTCGGACCTGCCTGACTTTTCCGATTTAAGATAGAGCCATACAGATGCCAACAAGAGAGGAATCATTAAAACGGCTGCAGCTCTTTGCCATACAATTAACCATTGCGTTGGCGACCATAGGCTTATTTGGCGGTGTACTTTACGCAAAGCCTTCGCTTTGTCGTAGCGTTGCATCTCCTCCAAAACCTGGAGTGCGCTCCAGACTTTTTCGGCCTGTTCAAATATTAACTGGTTGTCGCTTTCCTTATTTTTCCATGATTCAACCGCCTCTATCTCCTCATTGGTGAGCGTGTTTTGGAAGTATCCCGGAAGCAACGTTTCTATATCTCTATTCATTATTTTTTTCGATGTAACATTATTAAGACGACTCTGCTGCCCGAAACACATATTGGTATTGAAAAAAAATGTTTATTCTGATTTTCTCTCCTTTAGTTTGCCCATCATAATTTCAGAACCTGTATCCTCCAACTGTAAAGAATAGAAGGGGTTATTTGCCTCAAATTGTAATGCTTGGGTTTGTCGGAATTTGCAAATAGATGGCGCTCTCCAGCATGGAAATTGTTGGAGGCTCAATAGTTTGCTGGCACTATTATAGAAAAATTCCTCCGCAGGCTAAAAAAGGAGCGTGAGGTATTCTGCAAGCTCGGTGCGTAGAGATTTTAGCGCATTGCTGATTTGCAGTTCTATGGTTCGTTTCGACAAGCCAAGGCGGCTGGCTATTTGCTGATTGTCTTCACCCCTCACTCTGCTCAATGTAAAAATCTCGCGGGTTCTTGGAGGAAGCTTCGAAAGTGCATGGTCAATAACTGTTTGCAGTTCTGTTTCAGTGAACTCCCAGAGGTTTTCCGGATGTACGGATTGAAGTGGCTGATTTTGCGATGAAACGTACCCTTTCTTTACTTTTTCATGCTTAAGAAAATCGAGAGCGCTGTTTTTAACAATAGTGAAAAGATAGGACTTTAATGAAGTGTCGATTTCCAGTCCTTCAGATTTGTTCCAAAGTTTCACGAAGAGATCCTGAACTATATCTTCTGCAGCCTCCGGATTGCCGATGTATCGGTTTGCGAAAGCACATAAACCGGTATAGTAATAGTCAAAAATAAGGTTGAACACAACCTTATCCCTTTTTTTTAATCCCTCTATTAGATAGTTTTCCCTCAATTGGTTTTCTATTCAGGTAAATCGCAACAAAGATATCAGAAGAGCAGGTCTATTTTTATGACTAATATAGGTAAAAAATGACGTGTCCGGATTACAGAATGCAAAAAACATTTTGTTAACTATGCTTCACTGATTGTTGTTGGTAAAATGTCAGGTCACTAATTACTCCATTTTATGCGCGTTTAGTAGATTAACAATCAAGAATATACATGCTTTTCTTCACTGGTCTTGAATCATAGATTGAACGTCCCTTTTAAAGGTTCTAACAGTAGAGCGTCGCGCTATATTCCATTCCAAATATTGTTAATGCATTGGTCATTAGGTATATATTAATTGCTTTTGCCTGGTTTATGCTCACTGAAAAAGGAACGATGGTGGGGCGGATTCAGCAGCCGAACCCCACATTCGGTTGGGTTTAGCGCCCATAACGAGTTCCAGTTTTCCTCCCTTAATAAGGTCACTATGGCTAAACCATGGTTTGTCCCAGTCGACTCCGTTCAGTCTGGCCGATTGAATGTATTTGTGGTTTGGATGGGCATTGTGGGCCACAACTTCGAAGTACCGACCGGAAGCCACCTCAGTTTTGGATCTCTCAAAAACCGGACTCCCAATGTTGTAAACCGGCAAGCCCGGTGTAACCGGGTAAAAGCCCAATTGCGAAAAAACAACGAACGCCGACATGCCACCACCATCTTCGTCGCCCGGAACTCCCATCAGATCGTTGCGAAACCATTGAGTGAGCAAAGTTCTGATGCGCTTCTGAGTCTTCCAGGGTTGTTGAGCATAGTTATACAAATAGGGAATATGGAGCGAGGGTTCGTTGGCCATCGAAAACATACCAACGTTTCCGGTATGGTCGGGCAGCTGTGCATAGAATGTAAATTTCTGCCTGCCCATGGGCGTTCGGAACATCCGGTCGAGTTCATTGGCGAATGCTTCTGAGCCACCCATTAACCCAACAAGATCACCAACGTTGTGGGGAACGTCCCAACGGTAGATCCACGCATTGTTTTCGGAATAAAATTGTCGGGCACCCTGACCGCCCGAATAGATGTAATCGAAAGGCATAATCCACTCACCCCGACTATCTTTAGGATGAAAAAAATGAGTTTCGGGATGGAACAGCTTACGATAATTCCATGATCGTTCAAGAAAGTAGGCTGCCTCTTCCTGTTTTCCAAGAATTTCGGCTATTCGCCCCAGACACCACTCGTCGTATACCGTGCCAAGGGTCACCGCAACCGGCTGTCGTCGTTCAAATCCATGTACCTCACGAATGGTTTCGGGCTCTCCCTCATGTAAGGCGGGAATATAGCCATGGAGTTTGTAGAAATCGTCGAGTTCTCCGGCGGGCATGCCTGACCATGGAGCAAGCGTCTTTTCTGTAATAGCAAGTTTAGCTGCAAGATATGCCTTTTCGAGATCGAATCCCTGTACTCCTTTGGTCCAGGCATCAAGTACCATTGCAACCCCGTGGTTGGAGTTCATTTTTCGGCCATCACCTGTCACTTCAGGGAAAGTGGGCATCCAGAAATGTTCCATTTGGCTGGCCATTCTGAGGTAAGAGTGAATAATGTGCTCTTCGAGCAACGGATCGGTGATTAATTTTAGCGGATGGGTAGCCCGATAAGTATCCCAAATCCAGTCGTCGGTGTAGTGCGGAATACCCTCATCATCGTGCACCTGTCCATCAAAAGCACTGAAGTATCGGCCATCTTCCGAAATGCTGACCGGTCGTTCACAGGTGCGGTACAGCGATGTGTAAAATACGGCTCGGTCGGCTGCGGTGCCGCCTTCAACAGCAATCTTTCCCAAGGTTTCGTTCCAGATTCGACGACCTTCGGTTTCCAGGGCATGACGGTCGAATTCTTCAATTTCACGCTTTAGATTTCTGGAAGCCTGTTCTTCGCTGATGAATGAGACTCCATATTTAACCTGTAGCTGGGTGGTGTTAAAATGCAAGGCAATTGCAGCATTTCTGCCGCTGTTTTCTGCTTTGCCGGGAGTCGAATTTTCTGCATCGACTGCCGATACAGATACGGGGGCAGTATTGGGTACCAGATAGAGATATACGCGGGTATTGTTGGCAAGATCCTGGTAACCTTTTACGGCTCCATTTTCAAATCGGATAGCTCCGTTTCTGGTTTGGATGACCAGATGGGTTTCTCCTTCCTTCTGAAATTCAAATTGGTAAAGTGCCGATTGATGCGATACTGCAAGATCGACTTCAATAAGGGCCTCGTCGAGGAAAACCGACCAGGAATAGGGTGTGTACTCTTCAAGGTCATAACTGTAATTAAGTACGGGGCGTAAATCCTCTTTGGATCCCTGATAAGGACTTAGCGCAAAGGCAAAGGCGCCCCGATGGCTGGTTAGTAGAACAGGCAAGCCCGGGATTACATCATCGGTAATGTCATTTCTTTCCGGATAAACCCTGAGCATACTATTGGGAAGGTGCACGGTGGGGTAGGTGGGTTTGAGCAGATGGCTAATTCCTCCCATAAAGGGATTGACATAATCTACCGGCTCTGTCTGAGATGTTGGCTGGAGCTGGCAACCGGCCATTATCAGTGCTGCAATTAGGAACTTTATTCGTCGGAAGGGATGATTCATAATCTTTGATTAAAGGGTAGCGAAAATTTATCTGTTTCAGAGTCGCCCGCTTCAAAGATAAGAATTAAGGGTTCATTTTAAAAAGGTTGAACAGTTCCGATTTACTGTTAATTTTAAGTTTTCTGTAGATGGTTTTGATGTGAAACCGTACGGTTTCGATGGAGATATTCTGCTGTGCTGCAATCATTTTATAACTCAAACCCTCCAGAATTCCATTCACTATGTCAATTTCGCGTTGCTTCAATTCGTTGTATATTCCACGCGGCTTTTGAATAAAAGTGATGATTTTGCGGGCAATCCTCGGTGTCATATAGGCCCCATCGAAGAGTACGCAATTGAATACCTCCAGAAAATCGATTTGAAAACTTTGTTTATCGATATAACCAACTGCTCCCAGTTGCAAGGCCTTAAATATGGTTTCTGTGTCGTCTTTGATAGAGTTAATAATAATTGATGTTTCCGGGTGTAACTTAAGAATTTTCGGGATAGCCTCCAGCCCATTCATTCCGGGCATTACAATATCGAGTACCACAACGTGGGCATTTGTATTGCTTTGAATGAAATCGACCGGATTGTTGAAAATAAATTCACAATGGTAATCGTCGAGTTGGTTAATGAGATCCCTCATTATGCTTGCCAGTTTCTCGTCGTCTTCAATTATGATTACATTTTTCATCCTGATTACTTGCCGGATCTTGTTTCTAATCTAAATAGCCATTAAATATAGCATCTAATCTTTAAAAAAATCACAGACCCAAAATTCTGATTTTAACGGTTGAACCGATTTGTCTTTCATTTTCTGTATCAGGTAAATTTCTTCAAAAATCTCTTTTTTACCACCCGGAATTTCAGCTTCACAAAAAGACCTCCATCAACGGGATCAGTTTTCCACTCAAAACTGCCATGGTTTCTTTGTGTCCTTTTGCGCAGGCTGCTATGACCGTACCCACTATTTCTGTTGCTTTCGAAATTGCCACTGTATAACGGGTCTTCATAGCTAATAGTGAGTAGCTTACCGTCGGTTTCGAACGAAATTGTACAAACTTGTGATTCGCTGTGTTTTAAGTTGTTGTTAATCAGTTCATAAACACTGAGTTTTATGTCGCGGTAGAGTTCCGTGCTGAGTGGAATCTCCCGGGCTGTTTTGTTATTGGGTGTTAATTTAAAAACACAAGGTTTGCTGTATCTTGTGGCAAGTTCGTTAAGGTCATCGAAAAGATCGGTCAGTGTGACACGTTTGGCTGCAAACGATGTAATAAAAGCCCGCAGGCTGTAGAGCACCTCCGACAGATCTTCCTTAAGAATTTTCCGTTCTTCTTCGAGGTTTTTAGATGTGGCAATTTGTAGGGTCAAACGGGTAAGTATGGAACCGGCTTCGTCGTGCAAGTCCATGGCAATTTTCGTTTTTGTGTCTGATTCAATCTCTTTGGCACGGCGGAAAAAATAGAATGTCAGCACTAGTGCCGTTATTAAGCTGGCAAACACTAGCAGATAGAATGCCGGTTGCTGAAACCATGGAACCTGCGCAAAGAGGATATAACTTTTTACTTCTGAAATTTCTCCCATGGGGTTGATCATTCTTACTTTCAAAGTGTGATTTCCATAAGAGAGGTTAGATATTTGTAACTGATTTTCCAGATTCACCTTTTGCCAGGCCTGGGCGTTCATTTGATACTCAAAGGTGTAGCCGGAACCAAAAGCATAGTCGAAATTTGTTAAATAAAGTACCAGAGATTCATAGCCGGTTCTTAACCGTAAATTATGTTTGGCGTTGGCAGGCAGCTGCGTAAACACCTCGCCTGTTGGTGTGATGTGTTTAATGCCGGAAATGAAAAAATCATCGGCATATCTAAAATTCTTAAGAATATCGGGTTGAACAACGTCGTATGCATTTAGCCCTCCGAATATCAAATCGCCATTACTGATTCTTGCTGCCGATGCGAAATTAAATTCTTGATTACCAAGTCCTTCTCCACGAGTTATTATACGTGTTGAACGGTTGGCTGGATCTACAACGGTAATCCCTGAAAAGGTAGATGCCCAGATCAACCCGGAGTTGTCTCTTATAAGGGCTGTTACAACCGGATTTGAGACTTCATATACATCATTCAGCTGCGCGATAAGGTCGTCAGTCTCCTCGTTGCGAATAAAAATTCCCTCCCGGGTAGCATACCAGACTTCCTTTCTATCAGGAAGATGCAAGATGTCACGCGTTTCAACTGTATGTTGGGTAAGTTCCCATTTTGGGCCAATTTCCGAAACTGTAAGTCGGTATACACCTTTATTAGTGGCTACAAGAAAATAACGGGGGAGTAGTTCTGAAATGTGATAAATTTCTAAAGATGAAGGTAGTTGCAGGGTGGTTGCTGCTCCTGTCTCCGGATTATACCAGACAAGCAAATCTATGCCCCCTGCCAACAGTCTGTCGTCCGATGTTGATACAATGCAAAAGAGGATTGACCCCTCCCTGATTTGTGGGGTTCCAACCTTGCGTTGGCTGCCGGTCGAAATATCAATAGCCATCAATCCGGAACCTTCAGTGGCAGCATAAAGGGTATCCTCAAATATTACTCCGTCGTAATATGAATGTATCTCGCTGGTATGATTGACGATTTCATTGCCACGACTCTTTAAAATTCCGGGATGACCTAAAAAGAACAGAGATCCATCGGGTGCTTCCACTATCCTTCGCCGTACGTATAAGAATTTGGGATAACGGTCGTAAGTTGCTGTTATTGAATGAATTCTGTCTGGAACCTCTCCAATTTGTATTAATCCCTGATTGGTACCTATCAGATATGTGTTGTGGTTGGCTTTGATGATCTTGCGGTGTTCGATGTTATTTAGGTTGGCTGACCTTAGCTCTTGCATACCTGCATCGGTTTGAATAAAGGGATACTGACTGTATGAAATAAACATGCTGTTTCCCTGGTCATCTTCATTGTAGAAATTGATACCTAATAAGGAGCCTATTTCGGGTATCAGTTCCACTTTGTCGTTGATAAAGGAGAATACCCGGTTTCCGGTAATATAGATGGCGCCATATTGGATGCTCTTCTGAACTTTCCCAACCGGATCGATATCTTTCAGTTCAAGACGGGTGTTTTGATCTGGCCGGTTAATCTCTAATGCGAGTATTCCCCAAAGATTATGTGTGAGATATACTTTCTGATGTGCAATTACAATGCTTGAAGAGGAAGTAACCGGATAATTTGCCTTACTGTGCAGCCGCTGGTTCAGCCAAATCTCAACATCTCCATTGGCAAAGAAATATGCAGCAGTATCGCCTTGCATACTCATTGATACTATGCCTTCGCTTCTCAGTATTTGGATTTCAAGGGTTTCATGGTTTAGCTCAAGTAATCCATGGTTCTTCGAAAGCAGAAAAATTCTATTCTCATGACAATAAAATCGATCGATTCGATTGTCGGGAAAAAGACCGGGAAGTTCCCTGTAGCTGAAATTAACAAAGCTATAGCCGTCGAATCGGCTCAATCCTCGTGGGGTTGCCAGCCAAATGTAACCCTCCCGGCTTGCCACCAAATCTATGATATTGTTGTCGGCCAATCCCTCCTCGAGTGTGTAATGCCTCAATTGTACCCAATTGTCTTGCCCGTAGGCCCTCGACAGTGTAAGGGTAAAAAAGGCTATTGCACTCATGAAAAGAGCAACGAATGTCATTTGTGGTTTTCGGTCGATTGATGTTGTCATGTAAAATGGCAGTCAATACATAGCTTACAAATTGGATATGTCTTATTTGAGATTCGGCTTGATTTGCAAAGAAGTTTATAGATTTCGCTCTGTTTAAGCGATGGTGTTCTTTTCTTTTCGTACTAAAATTATAGGCTAAAAAGTAAAGAACAACAGAATGTTGCGCACATTTCTATCATTAAAATAAAAATTTTAACACTACAAATGTATGCAGTTAAGTTATGATTTTCCCACCACTTTAGATAAAATAAGTAAAACCACGTCTTTTTCTGGTAAGTGGATCAAAAAAATTGATTTAGAGAAAATGATACTTTAGAGCAATAGCTTTGTACTATGCTTGTAACATTTTTGGATTAAGAAATTTTGGTTAAAGGGTTGTAAACTTCAACTCCAAAAGCTGGCAGATCAAAAATGTTTTCGTTTCTCAAGTATCAAATCAGCCCGCTTTTTATGCGACTATTCATCATGTCCCTCTTCGTCGTCGATTTGCCAATCGACAACATACGAATAGGCTTTGGGCTTAGGTGAAATCGAAGAGGTGGGTTTATACCCAAACCGATGTACTTTTTTTATGCGCTCATTGGTTTGGCCGTGACGAGCATCCATTGGGTTAAACGGATTAAAAGGTGTGTGCTGATTTTTTTCCAACTGTTTCATAAGGCCATCTCCATTTTTGTTCCTGCAATAATCCAACCATTTTAACGAAAAATCAATCTCCAAGGTTACAGTAAACCCTTGGCTTAGTAATGGTTATTTATGTTTTTTTAACCTTCTGGAGGTGGAAGAGAAATTCCTCACAGGAAGTACTAAGTACAAGGAAAAGGAGTGCTATTTAGAAGTGGCTATTTAGGTCGGGTGGAGTTTCAAAACTATTTTGATGCACAATCTCAACTGAGTAAATTTTTCTAATTTTGCACACTTATAGGTGGTTGTTTCTGCCCATAATGCGGGAGTAGCTCAGTGGTAGAGCATCAGCTTCCCAAGCTGAGGGTCGCGGGTTCGACCCCCGTTTCCCGCTCTTGAAAATGAGAGAGTTAGATGAAAGTCTGGCTCTCTTTATATTTTTGGGTGCAACATATTTGCTGCTTGACATGAACTTTTTTTAGCATTCATTTTTTGAATGAAAATCCTTACATTCGGAATCTTTAAAACGGATAAAAGATTGCTGTTATGTCACATGCTAACACCAGGCCTGCCGATTCGGGCCGCTTAAAGTCGCTCGATGTACTTCGTGGATTTGATATGTTCTGGATTATTGGTGGAGGTACCCTAATAACCACCCTCGCTTCCTCCAAATATCTGGGTGGGTTAGCCCCCCTCGCCGAGCAGTTTAGTCATGTTGAATGGGCAGGGTTCCGGTTCTATGATCTGATTTTCCCTCTGTTCATGTTCATTTCCGGTGTGGCCATTCCCATAGCCATCGATCGCCGACGTGAAAAGGGTATCCAATCTTCTGCAATCCTAAAAGGTATTTGGCGTAGAGGGATTCTCCTGGTTTTGCTGGGTATATTCTACAATGGCGCTTTGCGTAATGGTTTTGATAATGCACGTTATGCCAGTGTGCTCGGACAGATTGGACTGGCTTATGCTTTGGCAGCCACCATTGTGTTATATGTTAAGAATGTACGCCATCAATCGATTTTTCTACTGGCAATACTCGCCCTTATTTCCATGCTGCAGCTTGTGGTTCCAGTACCAGGCATGGGGACCGGGATTTTGCAGCACGGAGTGGGTATCAATGCATGGCTCGATCAGACCCTGCTTCCCGGTCGGCTCAACGATACAACATTCGATCCCGAAGGGGTCCTTTGCATTGTTTCCGCAACCTCGGTAACCCTTCTGGGTGCTATTTCAGGATTCCTGCTTCGGCTTCCTCTTCTTTCCGGCAGTCGCAAAACTATTTGGCTGCTGGCAATTGGAGTAGCTCTGGTTTTATCAGCCTTATTGCTTTCTCCTATCTATCCGATCATTAAAAAGATATGGACCGTACCTTTTAATATGCTCACAGGAGGTATCAGTATGATACTCCTCTCGATATTTTATTATTCCATTGATGTTCGCAGCCTATTTAACGGAGTTGGCAAGTACCTTGTATTGTTTTTTTCTGTAATCGGTTTCAATTCTATTACCATTTATCTTGGATCGAGGATAATTCCTTTCCGTCAGATTTCGGAGTTCTTCACCGGGTGGCTCTCTGCTCCTCTGGGTCCATGGATTGTTGTTCTGGGGGTGATTGTTATTGAATGGATGCTACTCTATTATCTCTATCAAAAAAAGATTTTCCTGAGGGTTTAAAATTGCAAGTTTGATTCGTGGTTAAGTTGCTTACAAGAGAAATGCTTATGCGTAAGCAATTCACGTTCTTTGCCAATTTAATCAGGCTAATCTTATATAATATTCTCCACTCGACCAACCCTGCGGTAGAAATACCTATTTGCCTCAGCTTGGATCGAATCCAGCTCGCCCCAACTTGATAAATGATTTTCTTTTTAGGTGAATTGCCTATCGCTCCGCAAGCTCTGAAAGAAATTGAAAACCTTCAGGAAATTAATCGCTCTTCTGCTCTGATTGCGAAACATGTTTTATGTACGGGTTTAAAATATTGATAATCAAATTAATATATTCAATAATACTCTAGGTGGCCATGTGGTAATTGAACATAAAATATGTTAAAAAAATACTAAAACGTCTTTTTATGACAACAAGAGGTGAACTTTCTTTATTTAAGTTTTGTTGAACAAATACTAATCAAAATTAAACAAAATGAAGAATTTTACCTCGTTAATCAAAGGCTTGTTTCTAAAAATCAGCTATTTGTTTTTGATGGCTGTGGGTTTGCTTTTGCATAATGCAGCAACATTGCAAGCTCAGACTACGGTGGTGGATGTCATCGTTAACAGTGCTGATCATGAGACCCTGGAAGCCGCAGTAAATGCTGCCGGATTGGTGGAGACCCTCAGCGGCGAAGGGCCATTCACTGTATTTGCGCCAACGGATGCTGCTTTCGATGCGTTACCTGATGGCACCCTGGAAAGTTTACTGGCAGATCCCACCGGGGAGCTGACCAAAATTTTGACCTACCATGTGGTGGCAGCCAAAGCGCTGTCGACCGATTTGTCCGACAGTCTTGAGGTGACCACCCTTGAGGGTCGCAAACTGTTGGTAACCATAACAGACGAAGGTGT